>NZ_JBHJQP010000010.1:0-80021 GCF_042262625.1 Streptomyces sp. NPDC056347
GCCCGGCGCCGGTCGTTCGGCGCCGGTCGTTCGGCGCCGGTCGTTCAGCGCCGGGGGCGGCGGGCCGCGGCCACCTGCGCGAGCACCTGCTCCAGGACCCGGCTGCCCGGCGGGATCCGCGGCGGCTCGTACGTCCAGGCGTGCCCCACCCAGGGGTCGGCCAGGTGGTCGTCGGGGACCGGGGTGATCCGCAGCAGCGAGCGCCACAGCGGGTCGAGCACCGGCCCGTATCCGGCGGCGTCCTCCCGGTCGGCGACCATCATCAGGTGGACGCCGACCGCGGGGCCCTCGTCGGCGAGGTAGCGCAGCTGGGTGACGGCCCGGTCGTCGAAGCCGTGCGGGAAGTCGTTGACGATCAGCAGCTGCTCGCCCGGGTCCACGTCCGGGGGCAGCGAGTCGGCGGCACGGGCCCGGATCGCCATCTGCACCAGGTCGACGCGGCGGGTGAGGTGGGCCAGGACCGAGGACACACCGGCGGCCCCGGCCGCGGGCGGCCCGGCGAGCGCCCCGGACCGCACCAGGGGCGCGAGTGTCCCGGCCGCCGTGCCCGCCGGGTCGATGACATGGACGGAGAACTCGTCGGCCGGGTAGACGGCCAGCAGCCGGGCCGCGATCAGGACCGCGTTCTCCATGGCCAGGCCGCGCAGCCGGTCGCTGTCGAGCAGGGCGGCGGCCTCGGAGGACGTACGGCCGCTGTCGATCCAGAGCCCGCGCTCCAGCGGCAGCCGGACCAGCAGCGGGATGTTCAGATCGGGCTTCTCGGGCAGGTGGAGGTCGCCGATCCGCAGCGCCATGGGGATCTCCATCGGGACGCGGTAGGCGTGCCAGACGGGGTTGTCCCAGCGGGCGAACGCGGCGGGCAGCGCGGGCTCCACCACGTCGGACTCGGCGGTGAGCTGGGCGAGGTCGCGGTCGAGTGCCTCGCGGGCGCGGGCGGTCAGCTCGTCGTGCCTGGCGCGGGCCTCGGCACGGGCCCGGTCGCCCGCGCCGCCGATCCGGCTGCGCGGGTCGGACAGCGTGCGGTCCAGCTCCTGCTCCATGCGGGACTCGGCGAAGTCGACGGCGCTGCGGTACGCGGCGGTGGTGCGGGCCAGGTCCTCGAACATGCCCCAGATCTGGTTGTAGAGGCGCTCGTCCATGGACCAGCCGGTCGCGTCACCGGCGACGGGCCGGGCCGGGCTGCCCGGCTCGGCGGGCGGTGCGGTGGGAGGCGGCGGCGGGGGCGCGGAGGTCTGGCGGCGCGGGTGCGCGTAGCTGATGGTGCCGCCGGGCGGGGTGGCGGGCTCCGTGAGCGGCTCGGGCGGCTGGGCGGGGGGCCGCTGCCCGCCCTGGGCCGGTACGGGACCGCTGCCCGGTCCTCCCCGGCCGGTGTCCGGGGTGCGCGGCGGGGGCGGGGCGACCGAGCGGGCCATCGCCCGGGTGACGGCCTCCTGGATGGAGCGGGCCAGCTCGGCGGCGCCGGGCAGGCCCTGGTCGGCGAGCATGGCGTCGAGGCCGCCGGCGTACCCCTGGCCGACGGCGCGCACCTTCCAGGCTCCCTGCCGGCGGTAGAGCTCCAGGGCCGCGACGGCGGACTCGGTGTCCAGACCGGTGAGGGTGAAGGTGGCGATCTCGCCGCCGTCGAGGCCGGTGACGGCGACGAACGGGGCGGCGACGGCGCCGAACCTCGACGGGCCGCCGGACCCGGTCGGCAGGGCCAGCAGGACGGTGACCCGGTGCACCGAGGGGGGCAGGGCGTCGAGGTCCACGGCGAGCCGGTGGTCCGCCGCGGCCTGCTTGGACACTTCGAGTCCGGGGAGCTGGGGCGACCCCGGGTGGGCGATCCACTCGGTGCCGCGTACCGTGCCGTTCTCGTCGCCGAGCGTGGCGCCGGCCACCACCGGGGTGCCGGCCGACACCCGGATCTCCAGTCGGGTCTGCGGCAGTGTGTGGTTCTGCCCCCGGGCCAGCTCGGCCGTCATTGCCCTGTCCCCTCGACGATGCGCTGCTGTGCTGCGCGCCCCGTGCGGGGCCGCGCGATGTGTTGCAGCTCCCGGCGGCCGATGCCTCCGGGAGCTGCGGGTACTGATGCGTACCGGCCTGGCCGGGCCCTGGCTACAGGTGCGGCAGGATCGCCGGCATCAGGTCCTGGAAGGTGCGGCCGTTGGCCGGGTTGCCGAGGGCCGTCATCTGCCAGCCGTTGCCCGAGCGGTGCACCTTGGCCATGATCTGGGCGGTGTACTGGCCGCCGCCGTCCAGCGTGTAGCGGGCGAGCTCCTGGCCGTTGGTCTCGTCGACGATGCGGCAGAAGGCGTTCTGCACCTCCTGGAACGTCTGGCCGGTGAAGGAGTTCACCGTGAAGACGATCTGGTCGATGTGGACCGGCACCCGCTGCAGGTCGACCAGGATGGCCTCGTCGTCGCCGCCGGAACCGGCGCCGCCGACCAGGTTGTCCCCGGTGTGCTTGACCGAACCGTCGTCACTGACGAGGTGGCGGAAGAAGACCACGTCGACCGGCTGCTTGTCGGCGAAGAGCACCGCCGACGCATCGAGGTCGATCTCCCGGGTACGCGATCCGAACAGACCCCGGCGCGGCGCTGCCTGCCAGCCGAGCCCCATCCGTACCGCGGTCAGGGTTCCCCCGTCGCTCTTCTGCAGGCTGATGGCCTGACCCTTGGTCATGTTGACCGTCACGCGCTGTCCCCTCTCCGCATTTCCCCGCAACCATCCGTGCGCGGTTTCCCAGAACCCTACGCAGTCGCGCCGGTGCGGCGCGCACGTCGGGCCGTATTGTGTCGGTCCTGCAACACACCGGACGCCCCATGAGTGAAGTGGGCTCAGGCGAGGCCCGCTTCGCGCATCTGGCGCAGCTCCTTCTTCAGCTCGCCGACCTCGTCGCGCAGCCGCGCCGCCACCTCGAACTGGAGGTCCGCGGCGGCCGCCCGCATCCGGTCCGTCATCTCCTCGATGATCCCGGCGAGTTCGGTGGCAGGCCGGTCAGTGACCGTCTCGCCGCCCTTGGCCCGGCCGGCTCCGGTCCGCTTGCCGCCCAGTGCCGGAACCGGGGCCTTGGCCCCCTTGGCGTCCTTGGTGCGGCGGTAGCCGCTGTCGAGCAGCTGCTCGGTGTCGATCTCCTCGCGGGCGATCGTCGCGACGATGTCGTTGATCTTCTTCCGCAGCGGCTGCGGGTCGATGCCGCGCTCGGTGTTGTAGGCGACCTGCTTCTCGCGGCGGCGGTTGGTCTCGTCGATGGCGTGCGCCATCGCCGGGGTGATCGTGTCGGCGTACATGTGGACCTGCCCGGAGACGTTCCGGGCGGCGCGGCCGATGGTCTGGATCAGGGACGTCCCCGAGCGCAGGAAGCCCTGCTTGTCCGCGTCGAGGATGGCGACGAGCGACACCTCGGGCAGGTCGAGGCCCTCACGCAGGAGGTTGATGCCGACGAGTACGTCGTACTCCCCGGAGCGCAGCTCGCGCAGCAGCTCGATGCGGCGCAGCGTGTCGACGTCGCTGTGCAGATAGCGGACCTGGATGCCGAGCTCCTGGAAGTAGTCGGTGAGGTCCTCGGCCATCTTCTTGGTGAGGGTGGTGACCAGGACCCGCTCGTCCTTCTCGGCGCGGGTGCGGATCTCGTGCACCAGGTCGTCGATCTGGCCCTCGGTGGGCTTGACGACCACTTCGGGGTCGACGAGTCCGGTGGGACGGATGATCTGCTCGACGAAGCCGTCGCCCCGGGACAGCTCGTACGTCCCCGGGGTGGCGGAGAGGTAGACGGTCTGGCCGATCCGGGTCAGGAACTCTTCCCACTTCAGCGGGCGGTTGTCCAGCGCGGAGGGCAGCCGGAAGCCGTGGTCGACGAGGGTGCGCTTGCGGGAGGCGTCGCCCTCGTACATGGCGCCGATCTGCGGGACGGTGACGTGCGACTCGTCGAGGACGAGCAGGAAGTCCTCGGGGAAGTAGTCGAGGAGGGTGTGGGGGGCGGTGCCGGGCGAGCGGCCGTCGAAGTGCATCGAGTAGTTCTCGACGCCGGAGCAGGTGCCGATCTGGCGGAGCATCTCGATGTCGTACGTGGTGCGCATCCGCAGCCGCTGGGCCTCCAGCATCTTGCCCTGCTTCTCCAGCTCGGCGAGGCGCTGCTCCAGCTCCTGCTCGATGCCGTTGACCGCCTTCTCCATGCGCTCCGGACCGGCGACGTAGTGGCTGGCGGGGAAGACGTGGAGGGACTGGTCCTCGCTGATCACCTCGCCGGTGAGCGGGTGGAGGGTGGAGAGCGCCTCGATCTCGTCGCCGAACATCTCGATGCGGACGGCGAGCTCCTCGTAGACCGGGAAGATCTCGATGGTGTCGCCGCGGACCCGGAAGGTGCCGCGGGTGAAGGCGAGGTCGTTGCGGGTGTACTGGATCTCGACGAAGCGGCGCAGCAGCTGGTCGCGGTCGATCTCGTCGCCGACCTCGAGGTGGACCATGCGGTCCACGTACTCCTGGGGCGTGCCGAGGCCGTAGATGCAGGAGACGGAGGCGACCACGACGACGTCGCGCCGGGTGAGCAGCGAGTTCGTCGCGGAGTGGCGCAGCCGCTCGACCTCCTCGTTGATCGAGGAGTCCTTCTCGATGTAGGTGTCCGACTGCGGGACGTACGCCTCGGGCTGGTAGTAGTCGTAGTACGAGACGAAGTACTCGACGGCGTTGTTGGGGAGCAGCTCGCGGAACTCGTTCGCCAGCTGGGCGGCGAGCGTCTTGTTCGGCGCCATCACGAGCGTGGGGCGCTGCAGTTTCTCGATCATCCACGCGGTGGTCGCGGATTTGCCGGTGCCGGTCGCGCCGAGCAGGACGACGTCCTTCTCACCCGCGCGGATACGTCGCTCCAGCTCGGCGATGGCCGCGGGCTGGTCGCCGCTGGGCTGGTAGGAACTGACGACCTCGAAAGGCGCCACCGAACGTTCGATCTTCGAAACGGGCCGCATGTGACCACCGTACGACCCGCCACTGACAACCGGGCCGGACCGGCCGGATCCACGGGCGCGGTTCACCACTCCCCGGGGGGTGCGGGGTCGCGCGGCCGGGAGTGGAAGGACGCCGGATCGGCGTGCGTGCCGAAGCTCGGCACCTGCCGCTGGGCCGGGATCCCGGCGGGCCGTCCGATGCCGTCCGCGAGCCCGGGGTCGTTCCAGTCCGGAGTGCCCATCACCATCAGCGGGTCGAACATCACGACGACCGCGGCGAGGACGAGGAAGCAGCCGGGGCCGATCAGCAGGGGCACGAGCGGGGCGTTCACCGTGCCGGCCGTCCCGGTGTCGGGGATCGCGCCGGGGTGCAGGTGGACGCTGAGCGCGGCCATGCCGGTGTAGTGCATGCCGCTCACCGCGACGCCCATGACCACGCTGGCGCCGAGGCCGGGCAGGAAGCCGTTGACGGCCACGGCGGCCCAGAGCGCGGTGGTGGCGGCCACCACCGCGATCACGACGGAGAGCACCACGGTGAACGTGTCGTACTCCAGCTGTCCGTCGAGGCGTATTCCGGCCATGCCCAGGTAGTGCATGGTGGCGATGCCGAGCCCGGTGATGGTGCCGCCCGTCACCAGGGCCATCGCGGTGGCGCCGCGGTAGCCGACGACGAAGATGCCGACACCGACCATGCCGACGGCGACCGCGAGGCTGGCGAAGGTGATCGGCTTGTCGTAGGTGATGGTCACGCCCTCGACGGAGAAGCCCGTCATCGCGATGAAGTGCATGGTCCAGATGCCGGAGCCGATGGACGTCGCTCCGAGCGCCAGCCAGCCGGCCTTGAAGGACTGCTCGGTGCGCAGCGAGCGGTTGGTGCAGCGAAGGCCGAGGGCCGCGCCGAGACAGGCCATCAGGAAGGCCACGACGGGCGTCACCGCTCCGTAGCTGAATCCGTCGATCGTGCCCTGCATGCTCGTACGCCCTTCGCGGAAGCCCGGGGTTCGGGGTGACCCTAAGGCGCGAGTCCCGGCAAACAAACAGAAGAGCTGCATTTTATCGAGTACACATCCGGCCCGTTACCCGGTATCGACGGGCACGTTCACGTTGTGGCCATCCTTCGCCTGTCCCTCGTTGGTGCACGACTGTCACTCTCGGCCCGCCCGCACCTTCCGACGCAAGGAGTACACGTGTACGCACGTACCGCAACCGCCGCTCTCGTCGCCGCCGCCGTGGTCGGCACCGGCACCCTTCTGATGCCGGGCACCGAAGCCCTGGCAGCGGGCGGCACCGCGGCGGACGCGAAGCGGACCGCGCCCGTCGTCATCGCCCACCGGGGCGCCTCGGCGTACGCGCCGGAGAACACCCTGGCCGCCGTCGACAAGGCCGACGCCCTCGGCTTCGACTGGGTGGAGAACGATGTCCAGCTCACCAGGGACGGCGTGCTGGTGGTCGTCCACGACACCGACCTGAAGCGGACCACCGACGTCGAGGAGGTCTTCCCGGAACGTGCTCCGTGGGCGGTCAAGGACTTCACGGCGAAGGAGATCGCGAAGCTGGACGCGGGCAGTTGGTTCGGCCCGCGGTTCGCCGGGGCCAAGGTGCCCACGCTCGAGCAGTACCTGAAGCGGGTCGAGCGCAACCGGCAGAAGCTCCTCCTGGAGATCAAGAGCCCCGAGCTCTACCCGGGCATCGAGAAGGAGACCCTTCGGGTACTGCGCCGGAACGGGTGGCTCGACCGCGCCCACGTGAAGAACCGGCTCGTCGTCCAGAGCTTCGGCGCGGACAGCGTGAAGAAGGTGCACCAGCTGCGTCCGGACATCACGACGGGCTTCCTCGGCACCCCGGCGGTGGCCGACCTGCCGTCGTACGCGGCGTTCACCGACCAGATCAACCCCTCCCACCCCTCGGTCTCGGCCGACTACGTGGCGGCGGTGCACGCGCTGAAGGGGGCGCACGGCAGGAAGCTCCGGGTCAACACTTGGACGGTCAACGACGCGGCGACCGCGGCGAAGGTGGCGGGCCTGGGCGTGGACGGCATCATCACCAACAACCCCGACGTGGTCCGCGAAGCCACGCGCTGACCCGTCGGTCCGGGGCGCGACGGGGAGCGACGGGGAGCGGCGGAGCCCGTTGTCAGTGGGCGGTCGTACGGTGGTGCCCATGGACAGCAACGGAGTCGTCGAGTGGGCCGTCGTCGGGAGCGACATCGGCCCGCTGCTGCTCGCCGCGACCGGTACGGGGCTGGTGAGCGTGGTCTTCCACGCCCGCCCCGAGGTGCGGGAGGCGGCGGTGGGCCGACTGCGGGAGCGGTTCGGCGCGGAGCCGGTGGAGCGGCCCGGCTCCGCGCGGCTCGCGGAGCCGATACGCCAGCTCGCGGAGTATTTCGCGGGTGCGGCGCGGGAATTCTCGCTCCCTCTGGACTGGTCGCTGACCTCCGGTTTCAACCGCCAGGTGCTCCGCGAGCTGGCAGCGGGCGTGCCGTACGGGACGGTCGTCGGGTACGGGGACCTCGCCCGGCGGGTGGGGCAGCCGGGGGCCGCGCAGGCGGTCGGGGTGGCGATGGCATCCAATCCGCTGCCCGTGGTGGTGCCGTGCCATCGGGTGGTGGAGAGCGACGGCGGGCTCGGCGGTTTCGGCGGGGGCCTTGAGACCAAGCGGCAGCTGCTGGCCCTGGAGGGGGTGCTGCCGCAGCCACTGTTCTGAGCCGGGGACCGGTGGATGGTGATCGGTGGCCGGTCGATGACGGCTGGTCGCCGGGGTCCAGGGGGCCGGGTGTTCGGGCCGTCGCGCCCCGGTGCGACGGTCGCGGGCGCGCACCCGTCCACTTTCGCGCCCGTGTGCCTGCTGGCACACTGCGCCAGTGACAAACAGCCTTGACGCACCTGACACCCCCACCGGGCCCGGCGGTCCGGCCACTCCGGCCACTCCGGCCACTGCGGACGCTCCGGTCTCGGCGGCCGAGCTCCCCGGCCTGCGGCGCAGAACGTCGGCGGTGCTCATAGGCAGCCAGATACTCGGCGGTCTCGGCGTCCCCATCGGTATCGCCCTGGCCCCGGTGCTGGCCACGGAGGTGGGCGGCTCCGAGGCACTGTCCGGGCTGGGCCCGACGGCTTCGGTTGCCGGGACGGCGTTGCTCTCGCTGCCGCTGGCCGCGCTGATGACCGCGCGCGGACGGCGCCCCGGACTCGTGCTGGCGTATCTGATCGGCGCGTTGGGCGCGGGGCTGGTGGTGCTGTCCACGCTCGTGGAGAGCTTCCCGCTGCTCCTGCTCGGCATGGCCGGTTTCGGCGCGGGCTCCTCGGCCAATCTCCAGGCCCGGTTCGCCGCGGCGGATCTGGCCGAGCCGGAGCGGCGCGGCCGGGCGATCTCCACGGTCATCTGGGCCACCACGATCGGCTCCGTCCTCGGGCCGAACATCGCCGCCCCGGTGGGCCGGGTCTTCCGCGGCAGCCCGGTCTCCGAGCAGGCCGGACCGTTCGTCTTCGCGGCCGGGATCTTCCTGCTGGCCGCCGTGGTCGTCGGAGCACTGCTGCGGCCGGACCCGCTGCTCACGGCACGGGCGCTGGCGCCGCACGACGAGTCGTCCCCGGCCGGCCGTTCGCTGCGTGCCGGGATCGCGGCGGTCCGGGCCTCGCCGATGGCGCGGCTGGCGCTGGTGACGGTGGCCGTCTCACACACCGCGATGGTCTCGATCATGGTCATGACCCCGGTCGACCTGGGACACCACGGGGCCGGGCTCCAGCTGATCGGCCTGGTCATCAGCGGTCACATCGCGGGGATGTACGCGTTCTCACCGGTGATGGGCTGGCTGTCGGACCGCTTCGGACGGCTCGCCGTGATCGGTCTGGCGGTCGGGCTGCTGTCCTGCGCCGCGCTGCTGGCCGGGACCGCGGGGGCCAGCCACGGACAGACGGCGGCCGGGCTCTTCACGCTCGGCCTCGGCTGGTCGGCGGGGCTGGTCTCCGGTTCGGCGCTGCTCACCGACTCCGTACCGCAGGCGGCCCGCGCCGCCGTGCAGGGCCTGTCGGACCTGACCATGAACACGGCGGCGGGCGTCGGCGGTGCCGTCGCCGGGGTCATCGTCGCCCGGGCGAGCTACGGCTGGCTGAACGTGGTCGGGGCGTGTCTGCTGCTGCCGATGGCGGCGCTGGCACTGCGCCGGGCGCTGGCGCCCTCGGTCCGGCCCGGCGGCTGAACCGCCCTCGGGATGATGCGCCCGGGCCCTCCTCGACCGGCGGTCCGGATACGCCGACGCCGGTGCGACGCGGCAGGCCCCGGTTCGGCTCAGGCGCGGTTTCCCGAGGCTCCCCTTGGCTCCGGTGTGGCCTCAGAGGCTGATGTGGTACGCCTTGCGCAGCGTCTCGTGCACCGTCCAGGTCGTACGGTCGCCCTCGCGCAGCACGCAGGCGTCGCCCGGCCCGATCTCCAGCGTCGCACCGCCCTCGACCACCACGGTCGCCCGGCCGCTGACGACCACGAAGAGCTCGTTGGCCTCGGTGTCGGTGACCACGCCGGGGGTGATCTGCCAGATGCCGCGCAGCTGCTTGCCGTCGGGGGACTCCCAGAGCACCTTGCCGGTCACCAC
The DNA here is from genome assembly GCF_042262625.1 of Streptomyces sp. NPDC056347. Lineage (NCBI taxonomy): Bacteria > Bacillati > Actinomycetota > Actinomycetes > Kitasatosporales > Streptomycetaceae > Streptomyces > Streptomyces sp. NPDC056347. The sequence goes on from NZ_JBHJQP010000010.1 coordinate 9,508, forward strand.
GGGCTCACCGGAGACGATCTGTGCGGGGTCGAGCGGTTCCGGTTCGAGTTCGGCATCCGGAATGTGCACGACGAAAGAGGCAGAAGAGTGATCAGAAGTGCTCATGGCCGGTCACCTTAGCGACCCTTTCAGGACAGCTCCACAGCAGGCCGCACCGATACGACGGATGATGCCCGGACCGTCGCTTACCGGCCCGGCCCGCGGCCGTACGTTTGAGGCGACCGCACCCGCGACAGGGATGTGGACATGTCATTCAACGCCTCGCACAGCGCGCGCCCCGGCGCTCCTGTCCTCTCCGCCGAGGTACGGGCCGCCCTCGCCGCGCACCGCCCCGTCGTGGCCCTGGAGTCGACGATCATCGCCCACGGGCTGCCGCGCCCCCGCAATCTGCGGGTCGCCGCGGAGCTGGAGGATCTCGTGCGGTCGGCGGGCGCGGTGCCCGCGACGATCGCCGTCCTCGACGGAAGGCCCCGGATCGGCCTGGGCAAGGCCCAGCTGGACCGGGTCGCCATGGACCCGGCGATGCGGAAGCTGGGCCACCGGGACCTGGCACCGGCCCTGGCGACGGGCGCGAGCGGCGCGACCACCGTGTCCGCCACGGCTTTCCTGGCCGCCCGCGCCGGACTGCGCGTCTTCGCGACCGGCGGCCTCGGCGGCGTGCACCGGGAGTGGGCCCGGAGCCAGGACGAGTCCGCCGACCTCCGGCTCCTCGCCCGTACGGGCATCACCGTGGTGTGCGCGGGCGTGAAGTCGATCCTGGACGTCCCGGCGACGCTCCAGCGCCTGGAGACCCTGGGGGTCACGGTGCTCGGCTACGGAACCGACCACTTCCCCGGCTTCTACCTGGCCAGTTCGGGCGAGCCGGTCGACTGGACGGTACGTACGCCCCAGGAGGTCGCGGCGGTGATGCGGGCCCAGGACGCGCTCGGCGGCGCCGGTTCCGCCCTGGTCGTCGCCAACCCCGTGCCCGTGGCGGACCAGCTGGACCCGGCGCTCCACGACCATGTGCTGGCCGAGGCCCTGGCGGAGTGCCAGGAGCGCGGCATCGCGGGGCAGGCGGTCACACCCTTCCTGCTGGAACGGCTGGCGCGGGGCACCGGGGGCGCCTCGCTGGAGGCCAATCTGGCAGCCGTACGCGGGAACGTGGCGCTGGCCGCCCGGATCGCCGGAGCATGGGCCGCTGCCACGCCCCCGGACTCAGAAGACCGGCGGGATCCGGCGGCCGGGGCGTGAGCGGCGGCGGACTGCTCGTCATCGGGGACGTGGTCACGGATGTGGTGGCCCGGCACGGCGCACCACTGGTCCACGGCACGGACACCGCCGCCCGGATCCGTACGCTGCCCGGCGGGGCGGGGGCCAACGTGGCCTGCTGGGCGGCCCGTTCGGGATGCTCCGACGTGCGGCTGCTGGCCAGGGTCGGCGCCGACAGCGCGGACTGGCACCGGGACGCGCTGCGCCGGGCGGGGGTGCGCTGCCTGCTGGCCGTGGACGAACGGGCGCCGACCGCCACCGTCGTCGCGCTCGTCGACTCCGCCGCCGAACGCACCTTCCTCACCGACAGCGGTGCCGTGCTCCGGCTCTCCCCCGCCGACTGGTCGCCCCCGATGCTGGACGGCGTCGCCCATCTCCACCTCTCCGGCTACCTCCTCTTCGCCGCGACGAGCCGTGCGACGGCCCTGCTCGCCCTGCGGGAGGCCCGGCGGCGGGGGATCACGGTGAGCGTCGATCCCGCCTCGGCCGGATTCCTCGCCGAACTGGGCACCAGCCGCTTCCTGGCCGCCGTGGAGGGCGCCGATCTGCTGCTGCCCAACGCGGACGAGGCCCGGCTGCTCACCGGACTGTCCGAACCTGCCGAGGCCGCCGCCGAGTTGAGCCGACGGGTGGGCCGGGTGGTGGTCACGCTCGGCGAGGGCGGGGCGCTGCTCGCCGAGCGTGGTGCGGCGGTCCGGTACGTCCCCGCCGTACGGGTTCCCGGCGCGGTGGACTCGACCGGGGCGGGCGACGCGTTCACCGGCGGCTTCCTCGCGGCACGGCTGGCGGGGGCGGACGGCGTGGCGGCCACGGAGGCGGGCTGCCGGGCCGGGGCGGAGGCGGTCACCGTCGTGGGCGGCCGCCCCGGGCCCCTTCCGCCCACCCCGTGACCGGGTGGGTGGCCCCGCCCACCTGACCGGCCCTCCGCGTCAGGCCTCCGGGCCGCGCCACCCCGTCCAGGCCGGGTGGGCGGGATCGTCGGCGCGTACGACCGCGTCCGCGTGGTCGCCGGGCACGGTCTCCGTCTCGTACCGGGCGAAGGCGGGCAGCGTCCAGCGCCCGCTCTCCTCGGTGCGCCGTCGCAGCGCGCCCGGCGACAGCCGCAGATGGATGCCGAGGTCGAACGGGAACCAGTGCCCCAGCAGCAACGGGCCGTGCACCACCAGCACCCCGCCCTCGGGCAGCGGGCGGTACGGGCTGCGCGTGGCCCGGTCGGTCACCGGGTCCCAGAGGTCCGGCAGCACCTGCCCGCTGCCGCCGGGCTCCAGCGGCCCGAAGACCTCGCGCCACAACGCTCCGGTGTCGAACCAGCCGTCGTAGTACGCGTCGGGGTCCTCCTTGCCGTACTCGTACCGGAGGCTCGCGGGACGCAGGAAGCCCTCGGTGGACACCACCAGCACCGCACGGCCCCGGACCCGCAGGGCCTGCGCGACCCGCTCCGCCAGTTCCCCGGTGCGGGCCGCCGGTGCGCCGTCGACGGCGAGCTTCGTCCAGGGACCCCGGTCGGCCGGTTCGAGGGCGTCGGCACGCACGGCGACGGCATCGGCCAGCCGCTCCCAGGAGATCGCTTCGAATCGCACCCCACCATCATCACCGTCCGCGCCCCGGGTCAGGCACCGGCCCCGGGCGCCGCGTCGCGGGGGCCGTCCGGGGCGCGCCCGTCGAGGTCACGGCCCACCAGCGCGCGGTGGCGTGCCTCGAGCACGTCGATGCAGGCGTGCAGCCCGGGGCGCGGCGCGATGCCGGAATCGCGCATCGCGTGGACGGCCTGGATGTTCCGGCCCGCCAGGATCAGTTCGTCGGCCTCCGTACGCACCGCCGCGGGCAACGCCCACCAGATGAGTCGGGCCCGGTGACGCTCGGCGAGGTCGCACACCCGGTCGGCGAGCGGACGCAGTTCCGGTTCACGTTCGGCCGCGGTGTCGGCGAGGCGGCGGATGTCGGCGAGCCAGTGCCCGGACGGCCCCTCCGGCGCGTCGACGCGGTCCAGGCCTCGTTCCAGCAGCCCCCGGGCATCCTCCGGCCGGCCGCGCAGCACGGCCTTCGTCGCGGCGACCGCGTTGGCCAGCGCACTCGCGGGCCACGACCAGGCGTCGTCGGCCGGGGCCGCGGGGCCGCCCGCGCCTCCCTGCGCCGCCACGACCTCCAGGTCCACCCGCCAGAAGAGCGGCAGCCCGCGGAAGGCCGCGAAGAACAGCCGCCGTGCACCGGATCGCCGCGTGTCGGGATCGGTGCGCAGCGAGTCCAGCGGCCGGACCGCGCCGAGCACGTCACGCACGTCGGCGAGGCAGTCGGCGAACCGGTCGCCTGGCACGGTCCAGGTGAGGTCGATGTCGCTGTACGCGTCCGCGGTCCCCCGGGCGAGCGAGCCCCGCGGCTCCGCCCGCGAACCCGGGCAGTGCGCGGCGAGCGTCCGGGCCAGTTCCCCGGCGAACGCGGCACGGCACCTCGGATCGAGCCTCTCCGCACACGGCTCGAATCCGTCCGCGCACGCGTCGAGCCCACCCGCGCACGGGTCGAGCCCACCCGCACGTCCTCGGGACCGGGCCCGAGGGGTCCGTTCGTCCATGGCCGCTGTCTCCCACCACTCGTCGCTTCCGCCGCTTCTACCGCATCCGTCGCTTCCGTCGCTTCCGTCGCTCATCGATTCCGACGCTTCCCGGGCGCCTCGGCGGTTGCGCCTTCTACGATCCCCCCATGGACCTCGCATTCGCCCGCGCGTTCGCCAACGAGTGGCTGGACGGCTGGAACTCCCACGACCTCGACCGCATCCTGACGCACTATCACGACGACGTGACCTTCAGCTCGCCCGTGATCCTGCAGATGACCGATGACGCCTCCGGCACGGTGCACGGAAAGGAGGCACTGCGCGCGTACTGGGCGACCGGCCTGGAGCGTATCCCCGAGCTGCGGTTCGAGCTGGTGGACGTACGCGTGAGCGTGGACGCCCTGGTGATCGACTACCGCAACCAGATCGGCGGCCGGGTCAGCGAGGTGCTGACCTTCCGCGACGGCCTGGTGATCTCCGGCTTCGGCGCGTACGGGGAAACGCTCGCCAACTGACGGCCGACGGCGGGCCCCAAAGCGGCGCCACCGCCCGGGAACCCCCTCAGTCGACCCACGCCACGACCGCCATCTTCCCGCTCTTCGGCAACGCGGTAGAACTCCCGGAGACGCGCGAAGTGGCCCTCGAGATACGCGCACGGGTCCCCGGCGAACCCGGAGAATCCACCGGCCTCCCGGTACGCCGGAACCTCCGCCGGCAGTGGTGCGATGTCCAGGGCGGCCAGCTCCCGGGCCACCACGCTCACCGCTGCCGGGGCGAGAAGGGCCGGAGGGGCGTCGAGGTCGTCGTGCACCCCGTGGTGGTCGAGGAAGGAAACCACGCTGCGGGAATCCCCGTCGACGGCACGCCGCAGAACGGGGACCTGCCGCGCGTCGGGCCACATGCGGCGGCAGAGCCGCAGCAGCTCCCGGACCGCCCGGTCCAGGTCGAGGACATCGGCATCCGGCGGATCCCACCGGGGATCTCCGTCCGGCGAGACCCTGGCCGCCTCACGGCACCGTTCGAGGTACTGCGGGGACACGCGCGCGAGCTGCTGGGACAGGGCCACGCACGCAGTATTCCCACTCGGCACGGGGACCGCCACGCTCTTTACGGGCTGATGCGTCCCGCCTCCGGCGCGGACGCGGACACACGAGCAGGAGCGGGCTCGGGATCGGGTGTGCCTCGCCCCATGCGAGGGGAGGAGAGCCGTCGGCGCGTCACCCGCCTCGCAGTTCCGTGGCGAGCGGGCCCTCGCCCGACACCTCGACGCGCCCGCCGCCGACGGCCTCGGCAAGGCTCAGCCCGCCGTGCGCCAGCTCCAGGCAGACCTCGGCATCGAGCGCTATGCAGACATCGGCCCGGACGGCGGGACCGTCCCCGTAGACCGGCGAACCGCTCTCCACGTCACCCGCACGCACATGGAACCGGCCCTCGTCCAACCGGACTTCGACGGTCCCGGCGTGACTCAGCCCGTCCAGCGCACGCAGCAGCGGCAGGGCGAACCAGTGGGCCCGCACCGCGTCGGTGGGGCGTCGCTCGGCCAGCTCGGGTGCCCCCCATTCGGCGAGCGCGGCCAGCACCGGCATCAGGCCCCGGCCGCGCCCGGTCAGCTCGTAGACCGAGGCGGCGCCGGGCGGCGGAAGTCTGCGCCGGACGGCCAGGCCGTTCTGCTCCATGTCCCGCAGCCGGGAGGCGAGCACATCCGTACTGACGCCCGGCAGATCGGCGTGGAGGTCGGTGTACCGGCGGGGGCCCGCCAGCAGTTCACGGACGATCAGCAGCGTCCACCGGTCGCCCACGGCGTCCAGGGCGCGCGCGGTGGCACAGAACTGGTCGTAGCTCCGGCGGCGGACCGGGCGTGCGGCGGACTGTTGCTGACGTGGCATGGGACGCAGTCTAGACATGTTGTTGGACTTTCCAAGTCCGGGCTTGGTAAAACCAAGTATCGCAATCGGGTCGGGGAGGCACGCATGGAGTTCCGGCAGTCCAGCAAGCTCAACGAGGTCTGTTACGAGATCCGGGGCCCGGTCATCGAGCACGCCAACGCCCTGGAGGAGGCCGGCCACAGCGTGCTCCGGCTCAACACGGGCAACCCCGCGCTCTTCGGCTTCGAGGCGCCGGAGGAGATCGTCCAGGACATGATCCGGATGCTTCCGCAGGCCCATGGCTACACGGATTCGCGAGGCGTCCTGTCCGCCCGCCGGGCGGTGGCGCAGCGCTACCAGGCGATGGGGCTGACGGAGGTCGGGGTCGACGACGTCTTCCTCGGCAACGGCGTCTCCGAGCTGATCTCGATGGCCGTCCAGGCGCTGCTGGAGGACGGCGACGAGGTGCTCGTCCCGTCCCCCGACTATCCGCTGTGGACGGCGGTGGTCACGCTCGCGGGCGGCAGGCCGGTGCACTACGTCTGTGACGAGTCGTCGGACTGGAACCCGGACCTGGCCGACCTCGCATCGAAGATCACCGACCGCACCAAGGCCGTCGTGATCATCAACCCGAACAACCCGACCGGTGCCGTCTATCCGCGCGAGGTCCTCGAAGGCATCCTCGATCTGGCGCGCAGGCACGGCCTGATGGTCTTCGCGGACGAGATCTACGACCAGATCCTGTACGACGGGGCCGAGCACCACAGCGCGGCGGTCCTCGCCCCCGACCTGGTCTGCCTCACCTTCAGCGGGCTGTCGAAGACGTACCGTGTGGCGGGCTTCCGCTCGGGCTGGATGGTGGTGTCCGGACCGCAGCAGCACGCGCGCAGCTATCTGGAGGGGCTGACGATGCTCGCCTCCATGCGGCTGTGTCCCAACGCGCCCGCGCAGTACGCGATCCAGGCCGCGCTCGGCGGGCGGCAGTCGATCCGGGAGCTGGTCGCGCCCGGTGGCAGACTGCACGAGCAGCGCGACCGTGCCTGGGAGAAGCTGAACGAGATCCCCGGGGTGTCGTGCGTGAAGCCGAAGGGCGCGCTCTACGCGTTCCCGCGCCTGGACCCCAAGGTGCACCGCATCGTCGACGACGAGAAGTTCGTGCTGGACCTGCTGCTCCGGGAGAAGATCCAGGTCGTCCAGGGCACGGGCTTCAACTGGCCCCGCCCCGACCACTTCCGTATCCTCACCCTCCCGTACGCCGACGATCTCGACGCCGCGATCAGCCGTATCGGCCGTTTCCTGACCGGATATCGCCAGTGATTCATGCGCTGCCGGCGATTCGTGCGCTGCCGGCGATTCGGGCACTGTCGGCGACCGGACGCCGACGGCATTCGGACACCATCGGTGACCGGACGCCGACGGTGGTCGGACGCCACCAGTGATTCGGACACGACCAGCGATCGGACACAGCAAGTGAATTGTTCCGCCTGCCGATTCCCCGTACAGACCCAGTTCGCCTCGCCGTCCCTCGTCGGGCCGATCGTGGAGGAGGGGCTCGATCCGGCCACCGATCCGGCGTGGGCCGAATCGGGAGCGGCGTCCCCGGCCGAGTACGCCCGCTGGTCGGGCCATCTGTGCGGGATGACCTGTCTGCGCATGGCGCTCGGCGCCGGAGCCCCGCCCCTGTTCGCGCTGCGCGACGGCGCGCTTCGCCACGGCGCCTATACCGAGGACGCGCGGGGCGAGATCCGCGGTCTGATCTACGCGCCCTTCGCCGCGTACGCACGCGAGGCGCACGGCGTGGACGCCACGGTCCACCGCAGCCTGGCCCCGGAGGAGATCCCCGGGCTGCTGGACGCCGGGCGTGCGGTCATGGCCTCGGTGCACTACGCCATCCGGCACCCCGAGCGGCCCGCTCCGGGGCGGGGCGGGCATCTGGTGCTGCTGACGTCGCGTACGGCCGACGGCGGCGGCGTCCACTTCCACAACCCGTCGGGGACGACGGCGAGGACGCGGGCCGCGGAGCTCTCGCTCTCCGATTTCGAGCGGTTCTTCGCGGGACGCGGGGTGTCCCTGGCCATGAGCGGCGCCCGGCCCGAAACGGGAGCGGGCCCGGAGGCCGGCGGCCCCGTCGCAGGACCGCGGAGAGCATGACGGGGAAGGACTCGGACAAACGTCTCCCCCGCCGAACGGTTCGCGGGCGGGGCGCGATGCGCGAGGGGACCCGCGACCGGGCCGTACGGGTGGATTCCGGTGGGCGCTCGCCGCAGTCGCCCATGTCCTGCCACCGCCCCCGGGGAACCGTTTGCCACAGTGGCCCGGCAGATCCGGGCGCCGGCGCGCGCCCTCTCCCCGTCCTTTCCCGGATCCCGCAGAGAGGTCCCGCCGTGCCCCGCCTGCCCCGCCCCACCGGCCTTGTCCGCCCCACCGGCCTCTCCCACCCCACTGCCCTCGCCGGTCCGAAGAGAGGCGCCGCGTTCGCCACGACGGCCGCCGCCCTGGCCGTACTGACCATGGGGGCGCCCTTCGCGTACGCCACGCTCGGCGACGAGGCCCCCGTCGCCGCGCGGGCCGCCGCCCCGGCCGCCGCGCGCGGCCAGGCCTACATCGAGACCCGGCTCCTCTTCGGCACCGAACGCCCCGACGGCGGACCGGCTGTGACCGACCGCCAGTTCACGGCGTTCATCGACACGGAGGTCACACCTCGTTTCCCGAACGGGCTGACGATCCAGGAAGGCCGTGCGCAGTGGCGGGACTCCCGCGGAGTCGTCGAGCGGGAGCGCAGCTACGAACTGACCCTGCTCTACCCCGCGTCCGAGGCCCGGGCGCGCGACGCCCGGATCGAGCGGATCCGCGACGCCTACGAGAAGGCCTTCGCCCAGGACTCGGTGGCCCGTGTGGAAGAGCGCACCACCGCCGACTTCTGACCCGCGCGCCGACGGGTCACGCGCCCGCGCGGCCGGTTGATCAGGCGCGCCAGCACGTGCACGCCCCCGGCGGCCACCGGAAGGAGCGCCAGCGCCGCCGCCCCCGCGCGGACTCCGCCGCTCTCGATACCGGCCGCCCGCAGTCTCCGCAGCGCCCACACCGCGTACGGGACGACGACGGTCGGCGCCGTGGCCACCCCCGGCGTGTAGCCCCGGTACGCCAGCGACTGCGCCATGTGCACTCCCCCGTGCACCCCGAAGCCGACCAGCGCGGCCCGGAAGAACGGGCTGCGTCCGCCGGTACGCGCCCCGTCCGCGGCAGCCGCTGCCACGAGCCCGCCCATCAGGCCGATCGCCACACCGGCGTCCCGCCGCGAGATCTCCATCCGTTCCAGAACCGCCCCGGGCAGCCAGAGGAACCGCTCCTGGAGCACGGGCCGGGCGGTCCGTGTCCAGCGGGCCATGGTGGCCAGTTCCTCCAGGTCGTTGGCCGCCCAGGCGGCGAGCAGCCCCCAGGTCACCGCTTTGGACACCGTCTCCCGAGCCATGCCGTCCCCCTGCTCCGCTGTACGATGCCCGCACCCTACAACGCAACGCAACGTCGCGTTGCATTTCTCGTACGTACGGAGTGCCGATGCCTGCATCACGCCCGCCCGCCGCACCGTCGGACCAGACCGCGAGGCAGCGCCCGGGGCGCGGGCCGCGCGCGGCGGAGGCGATCTTCGACACCACGCTGCGCCACCTCGCCGAGCGCGGCTACGCCCGCCTCACCATCGAGGCCGTCGCCCAGGACGCCGGGGTGAACAAGACGACCATCTACCGCTGGTGGCCCTCCAAACCGGCCCTGCTGCGGGCGGCGCTCGTCCACGCCCGGGTCCTCGACATCGACATCCCCGACACGGGCTCTCTCCGCGGCGATCTGGTCGCCCTCGTGGAACAGGTCGTCGCCCTGCTCACCAACGGGCGTACGGAGCCGGTCGCCCGCGCCCTGACCTCGGGCACCGGCCTGCCCGACGACGAACTCGCCGCGCTCACCCGCGACTTCTTCGCCGACCGCTTCTCCCGTGAACAGCCGGTCTTCGCCCGCGCCGCCGCCCGTGGCGAACTGCCCCGGGACGCCGACCCGATGCTGCTGCTGGACCTGGTCGCGGGGGCCGTCTGGATGCGGGTGCTGCTCCGCCGCGAGCCGGTGCCGCCGGACTTCGCCCGGGATGTCGTCGATGCCGTACTGCCCCGCTGACCGGGCCGGTACCGGGAACGCCCGGCCGGGGTACTGTGCGGCGGCCGGGTACGGGACCCGCCGCGCACAGGGAACGGGGCACGATCCAGATGGGCACGCCAGTACGCCACTTCACGGCCACCGCGGCTGACGGCCGCGAGTACACCGTCCGGATCGAGCGGGACTTCCGGTACGACCCGTACCGCGACTTCGTCGTCTGCGCGCACTGCGACTGGTCGCCGTCGCTGCTGACCACGCGCCGGATCGACGACATGGCCGCCGAGCATCTGGCGTCGGCGCACGGTGCCGGCGGGGGCCTGTCCCAGCGCGAGGACGAAGGTTTCCGCAAGGCACGGCTGATCGTGCTGCCGCTCGTGGCCGTGCTGCTGATCACGCTCTTCGTCTGGCTGGGCAACTCCTGAACCGGCCGGGCCCAAGCGCACCCGGAACCTCGTGCCGACGGGCTTCGGCGCCGGCGGCTCCCGGCCGTCTCAGTCGCCGCTCAGTTCCATGAGCGTGTGGACCGGGTCGGTGTGGGGTGTCGCGCGGGGCCACCAGTCGTCCGCCGCCGGCTCGGACTCGTAGCCGTACCAGCGGCCGTCGTGGCCGAATCGGAGCTGGAGCGTGCCGCCGGGGTGGGTGAGGTGGTTGCGCCGGGGCTGGAACCGGGGGAAGCCGGCTGCCGCGAGCGCCGGACGGGCCCGGTCGAACGGCCCGGCCGGGGGGTCCCAGCCGGTTTCGAGGACGGCGAGCCCTCCGGCGCCGCCCTGGCGCCAGGCCGCGACCGCGCGGGCCAGGTCGGTGGTGGTACGGCCGGTGGCGTGGGCCAGCTCGCGGTAGAGCGCGCGGGTGGTGGCGGTCAGCCCGGAGGTGGGGCCGGACGCGGCCAGCCGCACCGCGTCCTGCCAGGTGGTGAGCCCGGCGACCGGGTCGTCCCCGGTGGTGAGGAGCGCGTGCGCGCGGGCCGCCGCGTCCGTGGCGAGACGGTCGAGCGCGAGCGGGTCGCGGGCCCCGGGCAGGCTCGGGTACGACGGGGGCTGCGCGGGGTGCGGTGGCACCGGCAGCGGGGCGGGCGGCGGCGGGAGGTAGCGGGCGGCCAGCGCCTCGTGGGCCGGCACGGAGGGGATGTCGGGGGCCGCGGGGCGCTCCCGGGCGGAATGGGCGGCGTTGCGGCGGCCCAGCTCCTCCAGCAGTTCCCGCTCGCCCCGGCCGCGCATCAGCAGCAGGACGAACGGGTCGGCGTCCAGCAGCCGGGCCGTCTGGTAGCAGAGCGCGGCCACGTGCTTGCAGGGGCGGCCGTGGTCCGGGCAGGTGCAGCCGGGGTCGAGGTCCCCAGCGGTGGGCAGCAGCCCGATGCCGGACTCGGCCGCCGTGTCGACCAGGGAGTGCGGCATCTCCTTGGTGAGCAGCGCGGCGAGGTGGCCGGGGCGGGCCGCGACGGCGTCGAGGAAGGTCTCCCAGTCGGGGCCGTCGAAGGCCCGCAGCCGCAGCTCGCAGCGGTAGGGACGGGGGCGGCTGCCGTGGACGTAGGCGACGACCCGCCCCGGGGTGACGGTGATCGCGGCGACCTTGCCGCTGTCGGCGTACGTACGCCCCCGGGAGAGCCGGGCGTCGTCCATCGAGAGGGATTCCAGGGCGTCCACCCAGGCGCGGCCCCACCAGCTGTCCGCGAAGGGTTCGTCGCCCTGCGAGGTGCGGGGCGGTACGGCCTCGAAGGTGCGGCGCAGGTCGTCCGGGCCGGGGCGGGAACGCACCGCGGGGCGGCGGGAGGCGGCGGTCGGGCGGGGGCTCATGCCGGCCTCCGGAGCGAGACGAGGTCGGCCAGATCGCGGTCGCTGAGCTCGGTCAGGGCGCTCTCGCCCGTCCCCAGGACCGTGTCGGCCAGGGCCCGCTTCGCCTCCAGCAGCTCGCCGATCCGGTCCTCGACGGTGCCTTCGGCGATCAGCCGGTGGACCTGCACGGGCTGGGTCTGGCCGATGCGGTAGGCGCGGTCGGTGGCCTGTTCCTCGACGGCCGGATTCCACCAGCGGTCGTAGTGGATGACATGGGCGGCCCGGGTGAGGTTCAGACCGGTGCCCGCCGCCTTGAGGGAGAGCAGGAAGACCGGGACCTCGCCGGACTGGAAGCGGTCCACCATGCGCTGCCGCTCGGCGACCGGCGTACCGCCGTGCAGGAGCTGGGTGGGAACGGCCCGCGAGGCGAGGTGCGCGGCGAGGAGCCTGGCCATGGAGACGTACTGGGTGAAGACGAGGACGGAGCCGTCCTCGGCGAGGATCGTGTCGAGGAGTTCGTCGAGCAGGGCGAGCTTCCCGGAGCGGCCGACGAGCCGGGTCGGCTCCTCCTTCAGGTACTGCGCGGGGTGGTTGCAGATCTGCTTGAGCGAGGCCAGCAGCTTCATGATCAGGCCGCGCCGGGCGATGCCCTCCGACGCCTCGATGAACGCCATGGTCTCGCGGACCGCGGCCTCGTAGAGCGTGACCTGCTCGCGGGTGAGGAAGACGGGATGGTCGGTCTCCGTCTTGGGCGGCAGTTCGGGGGCGATGCCGGGGTCGGACTTCTTGCGGCGCAGCAGGAAGGGCCTGACCAGTCGGGAGAGCCGCTCGACCGCTTCGTCGTTGGCGAGGCCCGCGGCCGTGCCGGTGCTCTCGACGATGCGGGCGTGCCGGGCGCGGAACGCCTTGAGGGGGCCGAGGAGTCCGGGTGTGGTCCAGTCGAGCAGGGCCCACAGCTCGGAGAGGTTGTTCTCCACGGGGGTGCCGGTGAGGGCGACCCTGGCCGGCGCCGGGATGGTGCGCAGCGCCTTGGCGGTGGAGGACTGCGGGTTCTTCACGTGCTGCGCCTCGTCGGCGACGATCAGCCCCCAGGCGTGGCCGGCCAGCTGCGCGGCGCTGGAGCGCATCGTGCCGTACGTGGTGAGGACGAAGCCGCCGCCCGCCCCGTCGAGGGTGCGGTCGGTGCCGTGGAATCGGCGCACGGGAACGCCGGGGGCGAAGCGGCCGATCTCGCGGTGCCAGTTGCCCAGGAGGGAGGCGGGGCAGATCACCAGGGTGGGTTCGGCGCGGGCCCGGTGGAGGTGGAGGGCGATGAGGGTGATCGTCTTGCCCAGGCCCATGTCGTCGGCGAGGCAGCCGCCCAGGCCGAGGGAGGTCATCCGGTCCAGCCAGGCCAGGCCGCGCAGCTGGTAGTCGCGGAGTGTGGCGTCGAGGCCGGGCGGCGGGGCGACGGTGGCGCGGTCGTCGGTGATCCGGGCGCGGAGCGCGGCCAGCGCGCCGACCGGTACGGCCTCGACCTGCTCGCCGTCGACCTCGGCGGTGCCGGTCAGGGCGACGGCGAGGGCGTCGACGGGATCGAGCAGGCCCAGCTCGCGCTTGCGTGCCTTGCGTACGAGCGCGGGGTCCACGACGACCCACTGGTCGCGCAGGCGCACCACCGGCCGGTGGGCCTCCGCGAGGAGGTCCATCTCCGCCTCGGTGAGCCGGTCCTCGCCCAGGGACAGCTGCCAGTCGAAGGCGAAGAGCTGATCGGCGTCGAAGAACGAGGTGCCGTCGGTGGCCGAGCCGGGCGCGGGCCGGACCACGGCGGTGGCGGTGAGCGAGCGGACGAGGTCCCGTGGCCAGTGGACGCTCACCCCGGCCGCGGCCAGCCGGGCTCCGGCGTCGCCGAGCAGCTCGTACAGCTCGTCCTCCGTCAGGGCGAGCACATCGGGCACCGGCTGGTCCAGCAGCCGTTCCAGCGGCTCCCAGACGCGGGCGGCCCGGCGCAGCGCGAGCACGGCGTCGACCCGGGCGCGCGGGCCGAAGGGCTCGCCCGCTTCGCCGCTCCACAGCGCGGCGGCGTCGGTGACGTAGGTGGGGTCGGCGAGGCTGTGCACCTGGGTGACGGCAGCGGCGGCGTGCCGGGCGCCGGGAGCACCCCGCGGGCCGGGGTCGGCGTGGGCGTCGGAGGTGTCGAAGAGCTCGTGGCCCGACAGGTCGAGGCGCAGCGAGACGCGCACTCCCGCGTCGAGACCGGACGCCGCCTCGACCGCCCAGGCCCGGGCCCCCGGCAAATGCTGGGCCTCGCGGGCGGCGAACGGGGCGCCCATCGCGTGTGCCGCGGCGGGAGTGCGCGGCAGGGTGTCGGCGACGGCGTCCAGGAACGCGCCGATCAGCCACTGGGGGTCGGCGAACCGGAGCGGGGTGCGGTCCGGCAGCGGGATCGCATTGCCCTCGGGCGGCAGGGCGGCGGCGATCGCCCTGAGGTGGGCGATGTCCTCGGCGTCGCGCGGACCGGCCCGCCAGGCGTCGTGGTCCCCGCTCGTCAGGCCGGGAAGCAGCCGGCCGCGAGCGACGAGGTTGAGTGCCTGGAGCGCGGCGGCGCCCCAGCACCGGGTGGCGGGATGGGCCGACTCCCGGTGCCGGGCCCGCACGAGCAGCGGCAGCGCGTCGGCTACGGGCAGCAGCACCGCGGGGACCGCGCAGCCGCGCACGCCGTCCCCGTACGGACGGACCACGGTGATCTCGGCCGCACGCGCACCGGGAGCGGGGCTCTCCGGGCCGGCGGGATGCCCGCGGAGAGCGGCGGGGTCCGGGAGCGGGCCGCCTGCGGGATCCCAGAAGGCGACGCTGCCGTCCCTCGGCAGCGGAGCGGGCAGGAAGACGGCGGCACAGCTCAGCAGGCGGGCAGCGGAAACGTCCTGCCGCCGGTGTTGTGCCGCGCTCATCGCCGCGCCTCCCCTCCCGCTCCGGCCGTCGTGGCCGCCGTGCTCCTGATGACTCCTGCCGAGTCTAGGCGGGGGCTCCGACAACCGGTCGGGCAGCCATGTCCCAGCAGGTCAGACGCGGTACGGAGGGCTGGGGAACGGCCCGGGAATCAGTGCCTGGCGAGCGGCTTCGGACGGGGCGGAAGCGCGGAACGCCGCGACGGCTGCGGCTGCCCGGACTGCTGCTGGGCGGACTGCTGCTGGGCCGGCTGCCGCGGCGGCGTGGGCCGCGGGCCCGGCCTCGGCCCCGCCTGCACCCGCGCCTGGACAGGCTGCGCGGACTGTACGGACGGGACGGCCTGGGCAGGTTGTGCGGGCTGAACCGGCTGCGCGGCCCGCTCCAGGAAGCGGAGCAGCTCCACCGGGAACGGCAGCACCAGCGTGGAGTTCTTCTCCGCCGCGACCGCCACCACGGTCTGCAGCAGGCGCAACTGGAGCGCGGCGGGCTCGGCGGACATCGCCCCGGCCGCCTCGGCGAGCTTCTTCGACGCCTGGAGCTCGGCGTCCGCGTTGATCACCCGGGCGCGACGCTCACGGTCGGCCTCGGCCTGGCGGGCCATGGAGCGCTTCATCGTCTCCGGCAGTGAGACGTCCTTGATCTCCACCCGGTCGATCTGCACGCCCCATCCCACGGCAGGGCTGTCGATCATCAGCTCCAGGCCCTGGTTGAGCTTCTCGCGGTTGGACAGCAGATCGTCCAGATCGCTCTTGCCGATGATCGACCGCAGCGAGGTCTGTGCCATCTGCGAGACCGCGAAACGGTAGTCCTCGACCTGGATCAGGGCACTCGCCGGGTCGACCACCTTGAAGTAGATGACCGCGTCCACCCGCACCGTCACGTTGTCCCGGGTGATCCCGTCCTGCGCCGGGACCGGCATCGTCACGATCTGCATGTTGACCTTGCGCAGCCGTTCGATGCCGGGAAGCACCATGGTGAAGCCGGGCCCGCGTACGTCGTCACGGAGCCTGCCGAGCCTCAGCACGACGCCCCGTTCGTACTGCTTGACGACCTTGGCCCCCGCTGCCACGTACAGCACGACGGCCGAGATCGCCACCACTATCGCGATCACGAGCTCCTGGACCATGACGGCCCCCTGAAAGCCGGAAATCACCTGGAGTGTTCCAGGCGAATGAGTCAGTCGCTATTACCACGGTATGCCCGAAATGACCTCATGTGAACATGGCTCCTCCGGGTCCCGTCCCCCGCCCGGCCGCGCAGCGGATGCCGAGGCCCCCGGAAGCGGGCAGGGTGACCAGCGTCGGCACGAGACACCCGTACGAGACAGACGAGGACCCGCCCATGCCCGTGATCGCCCACCGACGCCGCCGCCTCGGCATCGCGGCCGGGACCGCGCTCCTGACCCTCACCGTCGCAGGCTGCTCCGGCCTCGGCCGGACCGCGGTCGGGCCGGTCATCTACACGACGAAGCGGGATGCCGTGGTCACGATCAACAGCCCGCTCGTGAGGGGCTGCCACCGGCTCGCCCCGGGCGCGAAGGAACTGACCAACAACACCCTGGTCGATCTCATCCTGTACCGCACACGCGACTGCACCGGCCCCGGCACGACCTACGTCGGGCGGTCGCTCAGCGACGTCAAGGCACCCACCGCCCTGCTCTGGCGCAGCTACCGGACGGTCCACTGAGCGAGGCTCCCGCGGCTACACGGGCACGGCGCGCACCCAGACGCCGTCGTCCGTGAGATACCGGTCCACGGTCAGCCCGGCCGCCTCCAGACACGCCTCGAACCGCTCCTTCGACAGCTCGCGCGACCGGAACGTCTGGGTCCACCGCGCGTCGTCGAAGACGTACTCGACGTGGATGGAGTCCACCCCGTCGCCCACGGGCTCCGCCGAGACGATCCGTACGGTGTGCCCCTCCGGGTGGACCCGCTCCTTCGGCAGATCCAGGCGGTAGTCCGCGCCCTCGCGCTGGAAAAGCACGGCACCGCCGTCCTTGACATGCTTGCGGCAGGTACGCAGCAGCCCGTCACGGACCCGCTCGTCGCCCGCGTGCACCAGGAACGAGGCCAGCAGCACCACGTCGAACCGCTCCGCGCCGAGGTCCAGCGACTCGATCGGGCCGCACACCGTGCGGGCGCCCCGGACGTGCTCCAGCATCTGCGCCGACTCGTCCACGGCGGTGACCTCGAAGCCCCGCCCGATCAGCGGACGGGTCACCCGGCCCACGCCGCAGCCCAGCTCCAGGATGCTCGCCCCGGCGGGCACGGCCGCCGCGATCACGTCCGGCTCGTTGCCCACGGGCAGCCGCCGGTACAGCTCGACGGCGCAGCCGTCCGGCGTGATCGCGCCGGGTCCCGTACCCGAATAGCCCTCACGTACCCGTTGTCCGCTCATGTCCGGTCGAACGAACGGCCGTTCACGGGGGTTCCCCCGGGGGAGTGACCCTGGAACCCGGCCCCGCTCACACGGCGCGACGGGCCACCAGTGCGGCGCTGAGGTGCTGGAGATCGGCCGGGCGTGCCGGGGAGAGGCCGGTCAGCCGGTCGATGCGGCGGATCCGGTAGTCGACGGTGTTGGGGTGGACGTGCAGGGCGGCGGCCGTCGCCCGCCGGTCCAGGCCGAGTTCGAGATGGGTCTCCAGGGTGCGCAGCAGCTCCGGCTTCGCCTCCAGCGGACCCAGGAGCTGCGCGAGCCCGCGCAGGGCCTCGCTGGGGCGGCTGAGCTGGTACTCCAGCAGCACATCGGCCAGCCGGTACAGGCCGGGCGGCCGGCCGGTACGGGTGACCAGGTCGACGATCTCGGCGTTGCGGGCCACGGCGGACGGCACCTCCTCCGGCTCCGCGGTCTCCGCCGCGGCGGTGATGGGCACACCGGCCGCCCGGGCCGCCTCCTCGATCAGCGCGCACAGGCCGCCCGGCCCGCGCCACCGCGGCGGTTCGGCCGCCGGCAGCAGCACCGTGCCGCCGGAGGCGTCGAGGGCGGTGAGCACCGGCGTACCGGCGAAGTGATCGAGGGCCGTGCGGACACGGCGGATCTTGCGCCGGGCGGCGACGCGCGCGCCCGGCCCCGGCGGCTGGTTCAGCTCGTCGGGGTGCGGGGCCAGCGCGAGCGTCATCGTGAGGTAGCGGGCGGCCGGGCGCAGTCCGGTGCGGTGGGTGAAGCGGTCCAGGGGTTCGCCGGTCAGCAGGGCGGCCATCAGGGCGTGGCGGCCGCCGTGCTCCTGACTGTCGAGGATCTGCCGGGCCTCCAGGTACGCGCCGCTGACGGCGGAGGTCAGCTGCTGCTGGAGGACCATGATGCGGTCCATGATCTCCAGCACCGTGGGCAGGTCGCCGGGGAGCGCCCCCTTCGCGGCCTCCTGCCAGCACATCGCGGTGCCGACCTGGTAGGCGGTGAGGATCGCGTCCAGCGGAACGCCCTCCTCGGCGCGCTGGGCCGCCGAGTCGCGCTGCTGGGCGAGTTCGGCGTCGGTGGCGGGGCGGCGGTGCTCGACGACGTCGGCGAAGAGCCGCAGATTGTGCTGGACGATGTCGGCGATGTCACCGGAGATCTCCTCGTGCGGCAGATCCGCGTAGACCGGCAGATCGGCCAGCAGCCGGGCCACGACCCGGCCGGTCAGGGCGGGGACCCGGGCCCGCAGCTGCGCGGCCACCGGACGCCCGGCGATGGCCAGCGGCCGTTCCTTCGGCCCTTTCGCGGCGCCGGACTCCCCCGTGACGACGGGCGGCCGGTTGTCACGCGTCACAAGTTCCCCCGCGGAAGTCTGCGTTACCCACCAGTTAAACGACGGCACTCGAGTCTGCATGATGACCGGCGTCACACGCCATGCCACGCCACGCCCCCACCGTCGGAGGATGTTGTGAACCTGCCGCAGCACAAGGGTTTCTGTCGGACCGTCAACACTGCCGTGGGCGCTCTCGCCCTGGCCGGTCTGGCCGTGGGAGCGGGTGCGGTCCCGGCCTTCGCCGCCGAGGCCGACGCCCTCTCCTACGTAGCGCTCGGCGACTCGATGGCCTCCGGTCCGCTCATCCCGGACTTCACGGGACCGCTGGCCTGCGGCCGCTCCACGCACAACTACCCGCACGAACTGGCCTCGCGCCTCGGCGCCTCGCTGACCGACGTCACCTGCAGCGGTGCCGCGTCCAAGCACATGACCGAGGCGCAGTCGCTGTCGGTGCTGGACATCCCGATGGGTTCGGCACCGCCCCAGTTCGACGCGCTGCGCGCCGACACCGACCTGGTCACGCTGACCATCGGCGGCAACGACACCGGCCTGGTGGGCATCGCGCAGAAGTGCTCCACCCTCGACCCGAACGCCACCCCGTGCAAGGAGAAGTACAACGAGGGCGGGGTGGACCAGGTGGGGCAGCGCATCGCCGCGTTCGCGCCGAAGCTCGGCGTCGTACTGGACTCGATCCACCAGCGCTCGCCGCACGCCCGGGTGGTCGTCACGGGATACGGGCTGTACATCAAGCCCGGCGGCTGCTGGCCGCTCCAGCCGGTGCTCCCGGTGGACGCCGACTTCCTCCAGGGCAGCGTCGACCGGATGAACGCGGTGATCGCCGAGCAGAGCGCCGCGCACGGCGCCGAGTACATCGATCTCGCCACGCCCAGCAAGGGCCACGACTCCTGCCAGTCCCCGTCGGACAAGTGGGTCGAGGGGTACGTGCCGACCGCGGTCGCCGCCCCGCTGCACCCCAACAAGAGGGGCGAGGCCGCCTACGCCGCCGTCATCGGCGCACACATCCAGGGGAGCTGACCGGCCTTGCGCCACCTCCTGCTGCGCGGGCTGCTGGCGGTGGCGCTCGGCGCCTCCGCCCTGCTCGTCCCGGACGCTCCCGCGGCCCGCGCCGCCGGGGAGTCCGGGCCGGGCTGCGACCCGCTGGCCCCCGCCGAGTGCCTGCTGCCGTTCCCGAACGACTGGTACACCCGGCCCGATCCGGCCACCGACACCGGCCGCCGGGTCTCCTTCGACACCGCCGCGCTGCCACCCCCCGCCTCCGGCCGGCCCGTCGACCCGACGGCCTGGAACCGCTCCGACGGCTTCTCCCCCGGCTCGACGCTGATCGCGCACGTCCCCGGCCTCGACCCGGCGGCGACCGGCACGGCCCCGCTCACCGACATCGGCCGCTCCCTCGCCCCGGACGCCCCCGTCGTCCTGCTGGACACCACGACCGGCGAGCGGTGGCCGTACTGGGCCGAGGCCGACGCCAACGCCACCGACCCCGCCCGCCGCGCGCTGCTCATCCACCCCGCCCGCAACCTCGGCGAGGGCCACCACTACGCCGTCGCCCTCAGAAACCTCAAGGACGAGGCAGGCCGCGCGATCCCGGCGGCCGCGCCGTTCACCGCCGTCGCCGGGAAGCCGCTGCCCGCCGGGCATCCGCTGCGTGCCCGGCAGGACCGGCTCCGGCCCGCGCTGAAGGCGCTGCGCCGGGCCGGGGTGCGCGGTGAGGGGCTCTTCCTCGCCTGGGACTTCACCGTGGCGAGCGCCCGAAGCCTCAGCGGTGACCTCTTCGCCGTACGGGACGACGCGTTCCGCCGGCTCGGTGGCCGGTCGCCCGCGTTCACCGTCACCGGTGTCACCGACTTCACCGCCGGGCAGGACGCCCGGATCGCCCGCGAGGTGACCGGCCGGATCGAGGTGCCCGGCTATCTGGACGAGCCCGGCGGCCCGCCCGGATCCGTACTGCACCGCGGCCCGGACGGGCTGCCCCGACGGCTCCCGGGCAGTACCCGGGCCGCCGAGTTCCGCTGCGAGATACCGCGCTCCGCGTTCCGGACCCCCGCCCACCCCGCGCTGTACGGGCACGGTCTCCTCGGCCGCCGCTCGGAGGTCGGCGCGGGCAACGTCAAGGCGATGGC
Source organism: Streptomyces sp. NPDC056347 (assembly GCF_042262625.1). Taxonomy (NCBI): domain Bacteria; kingdom Bacillati; phylum Actinomycetota; class Actinomycetes; order Kitasatosporales; family Streptomycetaceae; genus Streptomyces; species Streptomyces sp. NPDC056347. Next base: position 29,883 of record NZ_JBHJQP010000010.1, read on the forward strand.
GGCGGAGCACGGCTTCGCGTTCTGCGCGACGGACTGGATCGGGATGGCCGAGGAGGACATCCCCGTGGTGGCCGGCGCGCTGGCCGACCCGAATCTCTTCCCCGCCGTTCCCGAACGCACCGAACAGGGCCTGCTGAACGCCCTCTTCCTCGCCCGCGCCCTGATCCACCCCGCCGGACTGACCGCCGACCCGGCCTTCCGCGACGGGAACGGCCGCCCGCTCGTCGACATCCGGCACGGCATCGGCTACGACGGCAACAGCCAGGGCGGCATCCTCGGCGGCGCCCTGCTGGCCGCCTCGCCCGACATCCGGCGCGGGGTCCTCGGCGTCACCGGCATGAACTACGGCCTGCTCCTCGATCGCAGCGTCGACTTCGCACCGTTCCAGCAGGTCCTGGACGCCTCCTACCCGGACAAGCTGCGCCAGCAGATCGTCCTCCAGCTGTTCCAGATGGTGTGGGACCGCGGCGAGACCAACGGGTACGCGGCCCACCTCACCGACCGCCACCAGGTGCTGATGCACATCGCGTACGGGGACCACCAGGTCGCCAACGCGGCGGCCGAGGTGGAGGCGCGCACCATCGGAGCCCGGCTGATCACCCCGGCACTCGCGCCCGGCCGCAGCCCGGACACCGTCCCGTACTGGGGCATCAGGCCCCTCGGCCGGGACCAACTGCCCTACCGCGGCTCGGCGATGACGGTGTGGGACAGCGGCACGCCCTCCCCGCCGGTCACCAACACCCCGCCCGCCGGACCGCAGTACGGCCACGACCCGCACTCCGACCCCCGCAACTCGTCGGCCGCGCGTCAGCAGAAGGCCACCTTCCTGACCACCGGCCGTGTCATCAATGTCTGCGGCACCGCACCGTGCACCGCCGCACCCACCTCCTGACCCCCCGCCGCGCCCCGACAGGGACGCAGACAAGGAGCACCATGCGCACCCGCCGCATCACCCGGGCAGCAGTCGCGGCAACCCTGCTCACCGGCACCCTCCTCGCCCCGCCCGCGCTCGCCGCCGCCGCCCCCACCGGCGCCCCCGCGGCAACCGCCGCGGCCACCACGCGCGCCGCCGCCGTGCCGTTCACCGCGGCCACCGCCAGGCGCGCCGCCGACGGCGGATACACGCTCTCCTGGGCCTCCGGCGCCGGATCGGTCACGGTCACCGCCCTCACCTCGCCCGACGCCGCCACCGGCACCCCGGTGGGCACCGCCCCCGGCACCGGCTCGCTGACCGTCCCCGCCGGGGCCCTCACCGGGGCCGGGCGCTGGTACTTCCGCCTGGCGCCGGACAGCGGCTCACCGCTCGTCGTCGCCGAGCGCTCGGCCGGCATCGACTCCGCCCGCAACTTCCGGGACATCGGCGGCTACCGCACCACCGACGGCCGCTGGGTGCGCCCCGGCCTGGTCTACCGCTCCAACAAGATCAACAAGCTCAGTGACGCCGAGCAGCAGCTGCTGCTCTCCCAGCGCCTCACCCTCGACATCGACCTGCGCAACGCGGTCGAGCGGTACCAGGACCCGGACCGGCTGCCCGCCGGGGTGAAGTACCAGGTCGCCGACGTGGTCTCGCTCGACCACGGCATCCGCTTCCACGACTCCGCGCTGATGACACTGGCCGAGGCCATCGCGGCCGGACTGTTCTCCGGCTCGTCCGACCTCGGCCAGTCCATCGGCTACCCGTTCATGGTCAACTTCGTGGGCGCCGACTACGCCTTCCGCGACCTGGTCACCGCCGTCGCCGGCAACGACTCCGGCGCGACGGTCTACCACTGCAGCTCCGGCAAGGACCGCACCGGCTGGAGCACCGCCGTCCTGCTCACCCTGCTCGGCGTCCCGCGCGAGACCGTCGAGGCCGACTTCCTCGCCAGCAACGACTACCTGGGCAGCCCCAAGGCCGTCGAGCTGAGCTGGCTGCGGGCCGCGTTCAGCCAGGTGGACAAGATCTACGGCGACTTCGACAGCTACGTGCGCAAGGGACTGAGGATCGACGACGCGACGGTGGCCAAGCTGCGCGCCAAGCTCCTCACCGACTGACCCGGTGCCGGCGTCCGGCGTACCGGCGGGCCGTGTCCCCGCCCGTCAGTACGCCGGGTAGCGGTCGTCCGGCCAGGCCACCGTGTGCTCGAACTCCAGGCACAGGTCGTCGGCCATCTCGGCGATCACGGCCCGGCCCTCGGTGGCCACCAGCCAGGACGCCGGAAGGTGCACGTCACCGTGGCGGGCACCGAGCAGATTGCCGCAGATCGCCCCCGTGGAGTCGCTGTCGCCCGAGTGGTTGACCGAGAGCAGCAGGGCCTCGGCGACCTGCCCGGCGCCGGGCAGCACCAGCGCCGCGTACACGGCGATGGCCAGGGCCTCCTCGGCGACCCAGCCCGCACCCAGCGTCTCCACCTTCTCGCCGGTCGGCGCACCCTGCGCGGCCAGGTCGAGGGCGGCCCGCAGCGCCGCGGAGGTCTCCTCGTGGCCCGGGTGGCGGCGCAGCAGCTCCATGGCCCGCAGCACGGCACCCTCGGTCGATTCGCCCTCCAGGAGGTACGCGACGGTCGCGGCGAGTGCCCCGGCCGCGTACGCCCCCGTCGGGTGACCGTGGGTGATCTGGGCGCACCAGTACGCGAGCCGGAAGGCCGCCTCGGGGTCCTGTCCCACCAGCCCGAAGGGGGCGGAGCGCATCACCGTGCCGCACCCCTTGGAACCGGTGTTGACGGGGCCGGGGTCGCCGAGGCGGTCGGCCGGTTCGGGGACGTGGCCGGTGGCGAGCCCGGTCAGGCAGGCGTTCCCGGGGGCACGGCGCGCGTAGAGCCAGGGCTGCTGCCTGAGCCGGCCGGTACGTACGGGGTTGCCGCCCTCCCGGGCCGGCGGCGCGGGGTGGTTCTGGGTGTCCAGCCAGCGCAGGTAGGCGTTCCGCACGGTCCGGGCAGTGGCGCCCCCGGCGCCGCTTCCCCCGCCCTTCGCCATCGCCAGGACATGGGCCCTGATCAGGCCTTCGACGGTGAACAGGGTCATCTGCGTATCGTCCGTGACCCGTCCGACGACGCCCTCGTCGTCCGGAAGGAGCCCCGTCACCCCCGATGCACCGTGCGCGCGCCGGATACCGGCCAGGGAGAGGAACTCCACCGGGTTGCCCAGCGCGTCCCCGATCGCCCCGCCCAGCAGGCAGCCCCGGACCCTCGCCCTGCGGCCCGCACGGTCCTCCCACGATGTGCCGTTCACGCACGTTCCCCTCGATCAGACGTTGCCCTGCGCCGGAACGCCGTCGCGGGTCCATGCTGGTAGGAGAGGCGATCGCCATGCGTACCGGCAATGAACCGATGACGGCCCGCAGTCCGTTGCGGCTGCGGCTCTGCCTGAGTCTATGGGGCCTGGCCTGGGCACTCTTCGGCCTGGTCGCCTTCACTCTGGCCGGCCGGGACGGCTGGGCCGTCGCCTGCGGCCTGCTGCTCCTGCTGGTCCTGGTGGATCTGACGGTGATCGTCCACCACATCCATCAGGGCCCGCACTACCAGCCCGGCCGCGGAATCCCGCCGTACGAGCCCGACCACGGCGGACACCGGAGGTACGGCCACTGAGCGGGGCGCCGGGGCCCGGGGGTTCAGTCCCGGGCCGGGAAGCGAGCCGCTCTCAGGTACTCCGGATTCGGGTCCAGCGCGGCCGCCAGCCGGAAGTGGCGGGCGGCCCGTTCGCCGCGGCCGGCGCGCTCGAAGGTGCGGGCCAGCGCGAAGTGCGCGAAGGCGTTGTCCGGCTCGCGCTCCAGGACCAGCTCGAATTCGAGCTCGGCGGGGCGCAGCTGGGCGGCCGCGAAGAAGGCCCGGGCGCGCAGCAGCCGGGCCGCGGTGTTCTCCGGATGTGCCGCGATCACCGAGTCCAGCAGCTTCACCGCGCCCCGCGGGTCGCGCGCGGCCAGCAGCTGTTCGGCCGCGCGGAAGTCGATGACATCGGTCTCCGGGGTCCTCTCGGACACGGTCCCGTCCTTCCTCGCGGGCCTCGTGTCCGCGTCGTACCGGCCCGGCGCGCTCGCAAGGCCCACTTCCTACCAGGTGTGCCAACAGCCGCCGAGGGAACGGTATTCCGATGCCGCGGGCCTGTCGTCAGCCGGCCGCGGCCCGGCGGGTCAGCTCCGCCCAGACCTCGCGGACCTGCGACTCCAGCTCCGCGGTCGATCCGTCGTTGTCGATGATCAGGTCGGCCACGGCGCGCCGCTGCTCGCGGGTGGCCTGGGCGGCCATCCGGGCGCGGGCCTCGGGCTCGGTCATGCCGCGCAGCCGCACCAGCCGGTCGAGCTGGGTCTCGGGGCGCGCGTCCACGACGACGACCAGGTCGTAGAGCGGGGCCAGGCCGTTCTCGGTGAGCAGGGGGACGTCGTGCACGACGATCGCGTCGGGGCCCGCGGCCCGTTCCAGTTCGGCGGAGCGGGCGCCGACCAGCGGATGGACGAGGGCGTTGAGCGCGGCGAGCCGGTCGGCGTCGGCGAAGACGATCGAGCCGAGCTTCGGCCGGTCCAGGGTGCCGTCGTCGGCGCGGACGTCCTCGCCGAACTCCGCGACCACGGCGGCGAGCCCGGGGGTCCCCGGCTCGACGACCTCGCGGGCGATCCGGTCCGCGTCGACCAGCACGGCCCCGTATCCGACGAGCAGCCGTGACACTTCACTCTTGCCGGCGCCGATCCCGCCGGTCAGGCCCACCTTCAGCATGCCCCGCAGCATAGGGCCTTTCGTTCGGATCAGGCCGGGTCGGGGAGCGGGGTCCGGTGCTGTGGATCGCAAGGCGGAGGAGGGAGCCATGGCGAGTGACGACAACGCGGCGAGGCGCGGCACCGGACCCCGCTCCCCGACCCGATCCCGACGAAAGGTCCTGGTACCCCCGCCCACGGCCGCCGGGAGCGGTCAGACGTCGCCCTCGCGCTCCGCCAGGAAACGCTCGAACTCGAGGCCGATCTCGTCGGCGGACGGCAGGTCCACCGGCTCGGCGACCAGATTGCCACGGGTCTCGGACCCGGCGACCGCGTCGTACTGGTGCTCCAGACCCTCGACGAGCGAGACCAGCTCCTCGTCGCCCTGGCCGATCTGCCGCTCGATCTCGGTCTGGGTGCGGTGCGCCTCCGTGCGCAGGGTGTGGGCGACGGCGGGCAGCACCAGGCCGGTCGCGGCCGTGATCGCCTCCAGCGCGGTGAGCGCGGCGTCCGGGTACGCGGAGCGGGCGACGTAGTGCGGGACGTGGGCGGCGACCCCGAGGACGTCGTGCCCGGCCTCCATCAGCCGGTACTCCACCAGGGCCTCCGCGGAGCCGGGCACCTGCGCCTCGTCGAAGGGGCTGCGGTGACCGGGCATGAGGTCGGTGCGGTTGCCGTGCGGGGTGAGGCCCACGGGGCGGGTGTGCGGGACGCCCATCGGGATCCCGTGGAAGTTCACCGCGAGGCGGACGCCGAGGCGCTCGACGATCTGCTCGACGGCGGCGGCGAAGCGCTCCCACTCCACGTCTGGCTCGGGACCGGACAGCAGCAGGAAGGGCGCACCGGTGGCGTCCTGCACGACCCGGACGTCGAGCGTCGGGGTCTCGTAGGCCGTCCAGCGGTCGCGCCGGAAGGTCAGCAGCGGGCGCCGTGCGCGGTAGTCGACGAGGCGGTCGTGGTCGAACCGGGCCACGACCTGGTGCGGCAGCGAGTCGAGCAGGTTGTCCACGATCTGCTCGCCGGTCTCGCCCGCGTCGATGTATCCGTCGAAGTGGTAGAGCATGACCAGGCCGGCCGATTCCTGGGCGAGCGCCATGTCGACGACGGCCAGGCCCTTCGGCTCCCATTCGTACAAACTCTGCGGATCAGGCACGGTTACCGCTCCTCCTCGTATTCGTCGGGAAGAACGTCCGGCAGCGCGCATGCATTCCCGGACTGTGCCCTTTCAGCCGCCGGTTCATGCCGTACGACAGGCGGAAGCGCCGGAGCGAGGGCGACGGTACGCGCACGCCTCTTGCCCGAGCCGTTCCGCACCGGCGCCCGGAAGCCCCCGCGTTGAGCCTCGTGCACCCGAACAGCGCCCCGTTCCGGGCGAGTTGACGGCCGTACGGGCGCACCATCACCGACAGCGGGCCGTTCCGCGTCTCTTCCGCCCCACCCGCACCACACATGCGTTCCCCCGTTCGCCCGGACCGTCGAGCCGACGTCCTCGCGGCACATTGGTCCGGACATTGACACGGCCGCACCGCGTCCCTAGCGTCACTGGGCAGCAAGTTCAGAGACTCGCCCCACGTTCATGTACGAGAACCTCGGACTCCTTCGACGGGAAGGCACCCCACATGCGCACCCGCACGCTGCTCCCGGCCCTGCTGGCCGCCACCCTCACCACCGGCTGCCTCGTGCTCGCCTCCGCCGCCACGGCCGGCACGGCCACGGTCGTCGACGTCGGCACCGCCGCGCAGCTCAAGTCCGCCCTCGCCGCCGCCTCCCCCGGCGACACGATCCGGCTGGCCGACGGCACGTACACCGGCAACTTCAAGGCGACGGTCCCCGCCACGGCCGCCGCCCGGATCACCCTCACCGGCTCGGCCAAGGCGGTCCTGACCGCGAGCGGGGGCTACGGGCTGCATCTCAACGGCGCCTCCTACTGGACCGTCAAGGGCATCACGGTCACCGGCGGCCAGAAGGGCATCATGGCCGACGCCGCCACGGGCGTCGTCATCGACTCGGTGACCGTGCACGGCCTCGACATGGAGGGCGTCCACTTCCGCACGTCCAGCAAGGACGGCGTCATCAAGAACTCCCGGATCTACGACACCGGACGCGACGGACGCGGCATGGGCGAGGGCGTGTACGTCGGCACGGCCAACGACCTCTCCGACCGCAGCGACCGGGTGCAGATCCTGGACAACACGATCGGCCCCGGGGTCGGCGGCGAGAACGTCGACGTCAAGGAGGGCACCACCGGGGTCCGGATCGCCGGGAACACCTTCGACGGCAGCGGGCTGACCGGCGCCCACTTCGACGACTCCTGGGTCGACGTGAAGGGCAACGACGTCCTGGTCGAGAACAACAGGGGCACCCGCACCACCAACACCGGCTACGAGACCCACACCCAGCAGAGCGGCTGGGGCTGCGGCACCGTCTTCCGGGGCAACACCTCCGACCTGAGCGGCGCCACCGGCGACAAGCGCCTCGCGATCAACGTCACCAACTACGGCTCCGGCTGCCCGACCACCGTCTACAGCAGCAACACGGTGACCGGCGGCAAGGGGCTGACCAACATCACCGTCACCCCGTAGCGCTACGGGCGGTCGCGGACACGCATGAGGCCCGCTCCCCGAAGGGAGCGGGCCTCACTTTCAGCTACTGCGGTCGATCATCGACCGGAGGGGGCACGGAGCGTCAGCTCTGGCCGCCCGCCAGCTTCTCGCGCAGGGCAGCCAGGGCCTCGTCCGACGCCAGGGCGCCGGAGTTGTCCGCGGACTCCGAGGAGTACGAACCGCCACCGTTGCCGCCGGAGGCAGCCGGGGCGCCACCGGCCGGGGCGGCAGCGCCCTCGGCAGCAGCGGCCTCGTCGGCCTCGCGGGACTTGATGACCTGGGCCTGGTGCTGCTCGAAGCGCTGCTGCGCCTCGGCGTACTGCGTCTCCCACGCCTCGCGCTGGGTCTCGTAGCCCTCGAGCCAGTCGTTGGTCTCGGGGTCGAAGCCCTCGGGGTAGATGTAGTTGCCCTGGTCGTCGTAGGACGCGGCCATGCCGTACAGGGTCGGGTCGAACTCGACCGAGGCCGGGTCGGCACCGAAGGACTCGTTGGCCTGCTTCAGCGAGAGGCTGATGCGACGGCGCTCGAGGTCGATGTCGATGACCTTGACGAAGATCTCGTCGTTGACCTGGACGACCTGCTCCGGGATCTCCACGTGGCGCTCGGCCAGCTCGGAGATGTGGACCAGACCCTCGATGCCCTCGTCGACGCGCACGAACGCACCGAACGGAACGAGCTTGGTGACCTTACCGGGAACGACCTGCCCGATCTGGTGCGTGCGGGCGAACTGCTGCCACGGGTCTTCCTGCGTCGCCTTGAGCGACAGCGAGACGCGCTCGCGGTCCATGTCGACGTCGAGGACCTCGACGGTGACCTCCTGGCCGACCTCGACAACCTCGGAGGGGTGGTCGATGTGCTTCCAGGACAGCTCGGAGACGTGCACGAGACCGTCGACGCCGCCGAGGTCCACGAACGCACCGAAGTTGACGATCGAGGAGACGACGCCGGAGCGGACCTGGCCCTTCTGCAGGGTCGTGAGGAACGTCTGGCGGACCTCGCTCTGGGTCTGCTCCAGCCAGGCACGGCGGGACAGGACCACGTTGTTGCGGTTCTTGTCCAGCTCGATGATCTTGGCCTCGAGCTCCTTGCCCACGTAGGGCTGGAGGTCGCGGACACGGCGCATCTCGACGAGGGAGGCCGGCAGGAAGCCACGGAGGCCGATGTCGAGGATGAGACCACCCTTGACGACCTCGATGACGGTACCGGTGACGATGCCGTCCTCTTCCTTGATCTTCTCGATCGTGCCCCAGGCACGCTCGTACTGAGCGCGCTTCTTGGACAGGATGAGGCGGCCTTCCTTGTCCTCCTTCTGGAGAACCAGGGCCTCGATCTCGTCGCCGACCTTGACGACCTCGTTCGGGTCGACGTCGTGCTTGATCGAGAGCTCGCGGGAGGGGATGACGCCTTCGGTCTTGTAACCGATGTCGAGCAGGACCTCGTCCCGGTCGACCTTCACGATGACGCCGTCGACGATGTCGCCGTCGTTGAAGTACTTGATCGTCTCGTCGATCGCGGCGAGGAAGGCTTCCTCGTTACCGATGTCGTTGACCGCTACCTGCGGGGTGGTGGCGGTGGTCTCGGTGCTGCTCGTCATGTGGGAAAGGGCTCCGGTACGGACAGTGAGTCGTAGGTACTGCTACGCCGGGAGCCCGTATCACTTCTGCCGAATTCCGGACAGCTCGGGAGGCGCCCGCCCCGCTCGGCGGGAGGCGCCTCGTGAACCGAGGGGCATACAACAGATGCGAGCGCGGCCTGCTAGGTCTGAGGCGCGCAGGCTCGCAGCGCAACTTGTAGCATACGGGGGCAGCCGGGCACGGTCAATGCGCGAAGGCGCACACCGGGGGCGCTCCGGCGCATATCAGGCACAACTCGTGCGCCCTGTGGCCGGATCCGCCCCGGGAAATTCCTTCGCACGAGGGCTGTACCCACAAGTACCCCCTGGTGCGTGCCGCATGCGGCGGGGTGAAGGCAAACTACAACGACGGACACGATGAGCCAAGAGATCTACGCGGCCGAACCCGAGGCGACCCGCCGCGCGGCGTCGGAGACCGAGAGCAGCAGGGCGAGCCGGGGCTGGTGGGACCGGAACGCCGACGAGTACCAGAGCGACCACGGCCACTTCCTCGGCGACGACCGCTTCGTCTGGGGGCCGGAGGGCCTCGACGAGGCGGAGGCCGGGCTGCTGGGCCCGGCCGCCTCGCTGCGCGGGCTGGACGTCCTGGAGATCGGCGCGGGCGCCGCGCAGTGCTCGCGCTGGCTCGCCGCCCAGGGGGCCCGCCCGGTGGCGGTGGACCTCTCGCACCGGCAGCTGCAGCACGCGCTGCGGATCGGCGGCGATGCGCCGGCGGTCCGGCTGGTGGAGGCGGACGCCGGGGTGCTGCCGTTCCGGGACGGCTCCTTCGACCTGGCGTGCTCCGCCTACGGCGCGGTCCCGTTCGTCGCCGACCCGGTGCGGGTCTTCCGCGAGGTGCGCCGGGTGCTGCGGCCGGGCGGCCGCTGGGTCTTCTCGGTGACGCACCCGGTCCGCTGGGCATTCCCGGACGAGCCGGGCCCGGAGGGCCTGTCGGTCGCCGCCTCCTACTTCGACCGCACCCCCTACGTCGAGCAGGACGAGCGGGGCGAGGCCGTGTACGTCGAGCACCACCGGACGCTGGGCGACCGGGTGCGGGACGTGGTGGCCGGCGGCTTCCGGCTGGTGGACCTGGTCGAGCCGGAGTGGCCGGCCTGGAACCACCAGGAGTGGGGCGGCTGGTCCCCGCTGCGCGGGAACCTCATCCCGGGCACGGCGATCTTCGTCTGCGTACGGGACTGAGCCCCCGCCCGCCCCGCCCGCGTACGGGACGGGCCCGTCGGCGTACGAGACTGGGGGCGTGATCCGTACCGACGCCCTGGACCAGTTGCCCGTACGCACCGCGGTGCCCGCCCTGGAACGGGCGCTCGACGACCGCGGGACGGCGGTGCTGTGCGCGCCGCCCGGCACCGGCAAGACGACGCTCGTCCCGCTGGTGCTGGCCGGTCTGACCGGGGGCGGCCCGGTGCGCCGGGTGGTGGTCGCCGAGCCCCGGCGGATCGCCGCGCGGGCGGCGGCGCGGCGGATGGCATGGCTCCTCGGGGAGGCGGCCGGGGAACGGGTGGGCTTCACGGTGCGCGGGGAGCGCGTGGTGGGGCCGGGCACGGTGGTGGAGGTGGTGACCACCGGGGTGCTGCTCCAGCGGCTCCAGCGCGACCAGGAGCTGGCCGGGGTCGACACGGTGATCATCGACGAGTGCCACGAGCGGCATCTGGACGCGGACACGGTCGCCGCGTTCCTGCTCGACGTGCGGGAGAACCTGCGGCCCGGGCTGCGGCTGGTCGCCGCTTCCGCGACGACGGACGCGGAGGGCTGGGCGCGGCTGCTGGGCGGTGCCCCGGTGGTCGAGGCCGAGGGTGTCGCGCATCCGGTGGAGGTGGTCTGGGCGCCGCCCGCGGCCCCGGTCCGGCCGCCGCACGGGATGCGGGTCGATCCGGCGCTGCTGACGCATGTGGCCGCGACGGTGCGCCGGGCACTGGCCGAGCGGGACGGCGACGTGCTGTGCTTCCTGCCGGGCGTGGGCGAGATCGGACGGGTGGCCGGGCAGCTGGCCGGGGTGGACGCCGAGGTGCTCCAGGTGCACGGGCGGGCTCCGGCGGCGGTGCAGGACGCGGTGCTGGCCGGTTCGTCCGGCGGGCGGCGGGTGGTGCTGGCGACCTCGGTGGCGGAGTCGTCGCTGACGGTGCCCGGGGTGCGGGTCGTGGTCGATTCGGGGCTGGCCCGCGAGCCGCGCACCGACCACGCCAGGGGGCTGGGCGCGCTGACGACGGTGCGGGCCTCGCAGGCGGCGGGACGGCAGCGGGCGGGCCGGGCCGGCCGGGAGGCGCCCGGGACGGTGTACCGGTGCTGGGCTCAGGCGGAGGACGGGCGGCTCGCCCGGTTCCCGTCGCCGGAGATCCGGGTCGCGGACCTGGCGGCGTTCGCGCTCCAGGCGGCGTGCTGGGGCGATCCGGACGCCTCGGGGCTCGCGCTGCTCGACCCGCCGCCCGCCGGTGCGATGGCCGCGGCGCGCGAGGTGCTCGCGGTGATCGGCGCGGTGGACGCGGACGGGCGGGTGACCGGGCGGGGCGTACGGATGTCCCGGCTCGGGCTGCACCCCCGGCTGGCCCGGGCGCTGCTGGACGGTGCGGCCGAGGTGGGCGGACGGCGGGCGGCCGAGGTGGTGGCACTGCTGAGCGAGGAACCGCCCCGGGGGTACGGCGACGACCTGGCGGCGGCGCTGCGTACCGCGCGACGGGGCGGGGACGGCTACGCGGCGCGGTGGCGGCAGGAGGTGCGGCGGCTGTCCGCCTCGCTCGGCGCGGCGGACACGCGCCCGGGGACGGAGGACGCGGCCGTGGGGCTGGTGGCCGCGCTGGCCTTCCCGGAGCGGGTGGCGCGGGCCCGGGGCGAGGGGGCGTTCCTGATGGCGTCGGGGACGGGGGCGCAGACCGGGGAGGGGTCGGGGCTGCGTGGTGCGCCCTGGCTCGCGGTGGCGGTGGCCGACCGCCCGGCGCACGCTCCGTCCGCGCGGGTGCGGCTGGCCGCGATGATCGACGAGGACACGGCGCGGGCGGCGGCCGGGCACCTGCTGCGGGACGGCGAGGAGGTTCGCTGGGCGGACGGTGATGTGGTGGCGCGCCGGGTGGAGCGGCTGGGCGCCGTCGAGCTGGCGGTGCGCCCGTTGAAACAGCCGGTGCCCGGTGCGGTGCGGGAGGCACTGGTCGAGGGCCTGCGGCGGGAGGGGCTCGGGCTGCTGCGCTGGTCGCGGGAGAGCGAGCAGTTGCGCGAGCGGCTCGCCTTCCTCCACCGCGAGCTGGGCGAGCCGTGGCCCGAGGTGTCGGCGCAGGCGCTGCTGGAGCGTACCGGTGAGTGGCTGGAGCCGGAGCTGTCACGGGCCCGGCGCCGCTCCGACCTGGCCCGGATCGACGCGGGGCAGGCGTTGCGGCGGCTGCTTCCGTGGGCGACGGGCGAGGCGGTGCGGCTGGACGAGCTGGCGCCGGAGCGGATCGAGGTGCCGAGCGGTTCCCGGGTGCGGGTGGAGTACGGCGGGGCGCAGCCGGTGCTGGCGGTGAAGCTCCAGGAGCTGTTCGGGCTGCGCGAGACGCCGCGGGTGGCGGGGGTGCCGGTGCTGGTGCACCTGCTGTCGCCGGCCGGACGCCCCGCGGCCGTCACGGCGGACCTGGCGTCGTTCTGGAAGGACGGCTACCAGGCCGTACGGGCGGAGCTGCGCGGCCGCTACCCGAAGCATCCGTGGCCGAAGGACCCGACGGCGGCGGAGGCGACCCGGTTCACCACGGCCCGGCTCAGGCGGGAGTAGGCACGGGGGCGGGTACCGGGTCCGGGGGCGCGGCCGGGCGGCGGGAGCGGGCCTCCAGCCACAGGGCGAGGGCGAGCAGCCCGGCGCCGGTGACCAGGAAGCCCCAGGGCAGGTACGAGGTGAGCAGCAGGACTAGCAGGCGCTGGGACCTGACCAGGTCGACGGTCGATTCGACGTAGTCGGGGCGCATCTTCACGTGTCCGGCGAACACGGTCATGGTGTCCTCGGGCATCCCCATCTTCCTGGCGTTGCGCAGCTCCTCCTTGTGGATCTCCTCGCCGTTGACCGGGGCTCCGGTGACCGGGTCCACCCAGAACATGCGCTTGGTGCTGTACCAGCGGGTCATGCCGGTGCTGGCGATCTGTTCCGGGCTGACGCCCTGGATCGGCATCTTCTTCGGCATCGGGACCCTGGTCCACGGGATGGTCTGCTCGAAGTAGTAGACCTCCAGGCCGTGGAAGGTGCGGATGCCCTTGTAGTGGATGGGCGAGCTGGTGCGGGCCTGGGCGTCGAAGTACTCGTAGTCGCGCTTCTCGGTGAGGAAGGGCCATTTGAACTCGATGCCCTCGCGCCGGACCGGGTCGCCGTCGACCATTTCCCCGGTGGCGTGGACGGGGGCCTGGCTGTGGGCGTCGAAGATGTAGCGCTCGGGGATCTCGGAGACCATCTTGCCGTCCGGCCCGACCACGTAGCTCAGGGCGTCCCAGACGACGACGTCGCGGCCCGCGCTGCGTTCGATGCGCTCGGACTCCTCGACGTTGCCCTTGAGGGTCTGCACGATGGTGACCTTGGGGACCTTCTTCACCTTCATGCCGTCGTTGTAGTCGAGGAGGGTGGCGGGCTTGGCCTCCATCACCACCTCCTGGTACTGGCTGGGCGGGATCTTCGCCAGTCGGGGGAAGGCGTACCAGCGCAGCAGCGGTGACAGGGCGGCGAAGAAGACGGCGAAGGCCAGGAGTACGAGGCTGGCTCGGCGGCGCATGGTGGTGCCACCCCCTAGTTCTTGGGGCCGGGGACGGTGGTCAGCAGCGGTTTGGGCGAGGTCTTTCCGGGCGGGGCACCGATCGCGCTGACGGTGAGGACGAGCGCGAGGGCCGCGGCCAGTCCGATGGCGGCGGCGACGAGAGCACGCATGCGGGTCCTCCCGGAGAACATCGATCTGATGGGCCGTCAGGGTTGGGGCACCGTAGCAACGCGGACGCGAGATGAGAACACGTGGAACAGCCCCTCTGCCGGGTGGTGGCAAAGGGGCTGCTGGGGTGGTGCGGCCGGGCGGGCGGGGTCAGGCGGTGGACGCCCTGGTGCTCGCGGTGGCGGACGGGGTTCCGGTGGCCGAGGGGCTCGTGGTGGGCGCGGGCGTGGCACCGGCGTCCGGGCTCCCGCCGGGCGAGGGGCTCGTGGTCGGCGCGGAGGCCTCGACCTTCAGCTCGACGACGAGCGTGGCGCCGCCCTCGGTCGTGAGGCGCAGCCTGAAGGTGCCCTCGGTGTCGTCGGCGTAGATCTTCGGCAGTTCCAGGGTGCCGTCCGCGCCGGTCCGCAGCGCCGTCAGGGTGCGGACGGGCTTGCCGTCGGCGTCCTTGAAGTAGGGGCCCTTGTCGTTCTCGGCGGGTTCCTCGGCGTCGGTGATCATGGTGGCGGTGACGGTGACACCGGCCGCGACCACGCCCTTGTAGGTGGCCCTGACCTCGACGGGGTCGGCGAAGCCGGCCCCGGGGGCGGCGGTCAGCGCCTTGTTCCCGGTGCGGGCGATCGCGTCGGCCCGGCGGGCGGTGACGGTCGCGGTGTACGAGACGGGCGGCAGCGAGCTGCCGGTGACCGCGGCCCGCACGGTGAACATGCCGGTCTTCTCGCCCGCCTTCAGGGCCGGGGCGGTGGCCCTGCCGTCGGCCGCGGTGCGCACGACGGCGGTCTTCCTCCCGCCCTCGAAAGCGGCGTCGGTGTCGCTGGTGATGGTGAAGGTCACCGACACCTTGGCGAGCGGTTCGCCGCTCTTGTCCTCGGCCCGCACGGTGATCCGCTGGGCGAAGGCGTCGCCCGCGGTGGCGGTCAGCTTGCCCGTTCCGGCGTTCTCAAGGCCGGCCGGCTTCCCGGGCGGCGTGGGCTTCGGCTTCGGCTTCGGCCCGGGGTCCTTCGACCCGCCGCCCGGCTTCGGGGGCTTGGAGCCGGGGCGGGTCGTCCCGGACGGCGAGGGGGACGGGTCCGTGCCGCCGCCGAGGCCGGGCGGCACGGCGCCGGTCCCGTCGGGCACCTCGTGGGTGCCGCGCTTGTAGTAGTCGAACCAGGAGCGGACGGTACGCAGGTAGGCGTCCGAGTGGTTGTAGCTCAGGACCGCCCGGTCGAGGTCGGCGGCCGTCGACAGGTCACGGGAACCGGCGCAGAGGTAGTGCCCGGCGGCGAGCGCGGCGTCGTAGACGTTGTTGGGGTCCTTGCGGCCGTCACCGTTGCCGTCCTGGCCCCAGGTGGCCCAGGTGGACGGGATGAACTGCATCGGGCCGACGGCGCGGTCGTGGGTGCTGTCCCCGTCGTACGCCCCGTTGTCGGTGTCCTTGATCATGGCGAAGCCGCGTCCGTCGAGGACCGGACCGAGGATCGGCGAGAACGTGGTGCCGCTCGCGTCGACCCGGCCGCCGCGGGCGTGGCCGGACTCGACCTTGCCGATCGCGGCCAGCAGCTGCCAGGGCAGTCGGCAGGCGGCGTCACCGGTACGAAGGGCCTGCTCGGCCTTCTTGTACGCGGCCAGGACCGAGGCCGGGATGCCGGATTCCGCGGTGCCGGTGACCGGCAGATTCGTGGACGTGCCGGGCTTGTTCGGGGTGTTCAGCGGAGGAAGGTCCGTGTAGTACGGCGAGTTGCCGGTGGCCGCGCCCTCGTCGGGCTCGGGGGTGGACCCACTGGCCTGCGGATCACCGCTCCCTGTGACCAGCGTGGTTCCCGGGGCGCCCGAGGCGGAGAGCGCCGCCACGGCGAGTGCGGCCACGGCCGCGGTGGTCGCCCCCCTGCGAAGTCGGCGACCGAATTGCGCTGCCATAACCTCTGGCCCCTCCCCTTCGACGGCTGTCCGCGCTCCCCAGCGCAGGACTCAGGCGACCCTACGGCAACTCGTACCGTCAAGACACCGCGCACCGACCGGTTCTTACCTGTTTTTCACGTTCCGGACAGCAAGTTGTACGGCGGTGACCGGGCCATCCGCACAGCTCGCCCATACTTGCCGCCATGCCGTTCACACTCAGCCATGCCGCCGCCGTGCTCCCGGGGATGCGACGGGACGGGACGGCGCGCGGACCGCTGTACGCCTCCGCGCTCGTGGCGGGGTCCTTCGCCCCCGATCTGACGTACTTCGCGGACACGGCGGTCCCCGGCGCCATGGAGTTCGGGGAGGTCACCCACGCGGTGTGGGGCGTGCTCACGGTCGACGTGCTGATCACGGCGGCCGCGGTGGCGCTCTGGCTGCTGCTGCGCGAACCCCTGGTGGCGCTGCTGCCGGAGTCCTGGCAGGGGCGGGTGCACGCCTTCGTACGGGGCCGGCCCGGGGCCCGGGACGTGCGGGCGGTTGGATGGTTCGTGCTGTCGGCCGTCGTGGGGTCGGCCACCCATGTGGTGTGGGACGCCTTCACCCATCACGGCCGCTGGGGGGTGCGCCTGGTGCCGGTGCTCGGCGGGAGCGCCGGCGGGTTCCCGGTCTTCCAGCTGGTGCAGTACGGCAGTTCGGCGGTGGCGCTGGCGGTACTGGGATGGTTCACCGCCTCGGGGCTGCGGCGGGCCGGGGCGGCTCCGGTGCCGCCGTCCGTGCCGGTGCTGGGCCGTCGGGGGCGGTGGGCGGCGGGGGCCCTGCTGGGCGGCTGCGTGCTGCTCGGCATCGTCCACCGCTGCGCGCGCTGGTACGCGTACTTCGGGCACGTCGACACCCCGCTGGACATCATCCCGACCATCTGCTTCGGCGCCGGGGCGGGGCTGGCGGCGGGCCTGGTGCCGTACGGGGCGTGGGCCCGGCTGCGGCGGCCGTCCACGACCGCCGCGGCGACCACCGGACGGGTCACGGGGTGACGCCCCGGCCCGTCCGGTGGAGCCGACGGGTCAGTGGGCCGCGGACTCCCAGTCCGCGCCGACGCCGACGGACACGTCCAGCGGGGCGCGCAGCCGCACGGCCGTGGACATCTCGTGACGGAGGATCTCCTCGACCCGCTCCCGCTCGCCCCCGGCGATCTCCAGGACGATTTCGTCATGGACCTGGAGCAGCATCCGGGACTTCAGCCCCGCCTCGGTCAGCGCCCGGTCGACCTGGAGCATGGCGACCTTGACGATGTCGGCGGCCGTGCCCTGGATCGGGGCGTTGAGCGCCATCCGCTCGGCCATCTCGCGGCGCTGGCGGTTGTCGCTGTTGAGGTCGGGGAGGTAGCGGCGGCGGCCGAAGACCGTCTCCGTGTAGCCCGTGGCCCGGGCCTCCTCCACCACCCGGTGCAGATAGTCGCGCACCCCGCCGAAGCGCTCGAAGTACGTGTCCATCAGACCCCGCGCCTCGGCCGGCTCGATGTTCAGCTGCTGGGAGAGGCCGAACGCGGAGAGCCCGTACGCCAGCCCGTAGCTCATGGCCTTGATCTTGCGGCGCATCTCCGGGTCGACGGCCGACTTGTCGACGCCGAAGACCTGCGAGGCGACCGTGGTGTGCAGGTCCTCGCCGGAGGTGAACGCCTCGATCAGACCGGCGTCCTCGGAGAGGTGGGCCATCACCCGCAGCTCGATCTGGCTGTAGTCGGCCGTCATCAGCGTCTCGAAGCCGTCGCCGACGACAAAGCCGCGGCGGATGGCCCGGCCCTCGTCCGTACGGACCGGGATGTTCTGCAGGTTGGGGTCGGTGGAGGAGAGCCGGCCCGTCGCCGCCACGGTCTGGTTGAACGTGGTGTGGATGCGGCCGTCCGCCGCGACCGTCTTGATCAGGCCCTCGACGGTGACCCGCAGCTTGGCCTGCTCACGGTGACGCAGCATGATCACCGGCAGCTCGTGCTCGGTCTGCGCGGCGAGCCAGGCCAGCGCGTCGGCGTCGGTGGTGTAGCCGGTCTTCGTCTTCTTCGTCTTGGGCAGGCCCAGCTCACCGAAGAGGACTTCCTGGAGCTGCTTGGGCGAGCCGAGGTTGAACTCGCGGCCGACCGCCGCGTGCGCCTCCTTCACCGCCTGCTGCACCGCACCGGCGAACTGCTGCTCCATGCCTTCCAGGTGGGCCCGGTCGGCGGCGATGCCGTGCCGCTCCAGGCGGGCCAGCAGCGCGGAGGTGGGCAGCTCCATCTCGTGCAGCAGCTTGTCCGCGCCGACCTCCACCAGCCGGGTGGCGAACGCCTCGCCCAGATCCAGCACCGCGCGGGCCTGGGCCATCAGCGACTCGGCCTCCGCCTGGTCGTCGGCGCCGAAGGCGAGCTGCCCGTCGGCGGCCGCGGCGGGGGCCAGCTCACGGCCCAGGTACTCCACCGTCAGCGCGTCCAGCGCGAAGGAGCGGCGGCCGGGCTTGACCAGATAGGCGGCGAGCGCGGTGTCCATCGTGACGCCGTCGACCGACCAGCCGTGCTCGGGGAAGACCCGCATGGCGCTCTTGGCGTTGTGCATGACCTTGGGCCGGTCCGCGTCGGCGATCCAGGCGGCGAACGCCCGCTCGTCGGCCTCGTCGAGCCGGGCCGGGTCGAACCAGGCGGCCGGGCCGTCCGCCGCGGCCAGCGCGATCTCGGTGACCGCGCCGCTGCCCAGGGCCCAGGTGTCGACCGTGGCGACGCCCAGCGGCTGCCCGCCGTGCTCGGCGAGCCAGCCGGCGAGCTCGCCCGCGCCCAGCACCGCGCCGTCCAGCTCGACGCCCGCGGCGGGCGCCGGGGCCTCGTCCTCGGCCGCGCCCGGATCGACGGCCAGCAGCCGCTCGCGCAGGCTCGGGTTGCGGATCTCCAGGACCTCCAGGACGCCCGCCACGGCCGTGCGGTCGTAGGGCGCGCGCTCCAGGTCCCGCGGGGCCTTCGGCAGCTCCACGTCCCGGACCATCTCGGTCAGCCGGCGGTTGAGCCGCACCGCGTCCAGGTGGTCCCGGAAATTCTGTCCGGCCTTGCCCTTGACCTCCTCGGCCCGCTCGACGAGCTCGTCGAAGGAACCGAACTGGTTGATCCATTTCGCGGCCGTCTTCTCACCGACGCCGGGGATGCCCGGCAGGTTGTCCGACGGGTCACCGCGCAGCGCCGCGAAGTCGGGGTACTGCCGCGGGGACAGTCCGTACTTCTCCTCGACCTTCGCGGGGGTGAAGCGGGTCAGCTCCGAGACACCCTTGGTCGGGTACAGCACGGTGACGTTGTCCGTGATCAGCTGGAAGGAGTCCCGGTCGCCGGTGACGATCAGCACCTCGAAACCGGCCGCCTCGGCCTGCGTGGCCAGCGTGGCGATGACGTCGTCCGCCTCGAAGCCGTCGACCGCGAAACGGTCCACGTGCATCGCGTCCAGCAGCTCACCGATCAGCTCGACCTGCCCCCGGAACTCGTCGGGGGTCTTGGAGCGGTTCGCCTTGTACTCCGGGAACTCCTCGGAGCGCCAGGTCTTGCGGGAGACGTCGAACGCCACCGCGAAATGCGTCGGCGCCTCGTCACGCAACGTGTTCGCGAGCATCGACGCGAAGCCGTACACCGCGTTCGTCGGCTGCCCCGACCCTGTCGTGAAATTCTCCGCAGGCAGCGCAAAGAACGCCCGGTACGCCAGGGAGTGCCCGTCCATCAGGAGCAGGCGCGGTCGGTTGTCTGCCGTGTTCTTCGATGCCGTCTCAGCCACGCCCCCGATCCTGCCACGGACCACTGACATTCCCGACCGACCGGGCTCCGGCGGGCCCCGGGGGCCGTCGCGGCCGGCCCCGGCCCGTCCCGCCCTGTCCCGTCCGGGCCGCTGCCCCTGTCGGTGGCGCGTGACAGGATCGCAGGGAGGAACGAAGAACGAGCAGACATACGGACGGCCCCGGTGCGGACCGCGCACCGCGCCGCACCGCAGCCGGATCGAAGGGGAACACGCCATGGCCACCAAGCCGCCCACCGGTGACCCGGTCCAGGACGCCCCGCGGGTCGGACCGGCCCAGCACTCCGCCGCCGGACTGCCCGCGGTCGCCCACAGCCTGCTCATCGCCGAGCAGCAGATGGGGGTGCGCCGCACCGCGCAAACCCTGCTCAAGGTCAATCAGAAGAACGGCTTCGACTGCCCCGGCTGCGCCTGGCCCGAGGGGGACAAGCGGCACACGGCGGAGTTCTGCGAGAACGGCGCCAAGGCCGTCGCCGAGGAGGCCACACTGCGCCGGGTCACCCCGGACTTCTTCGCCGCGCACCCGGTCTCCGACCTCGCCGCGCGCAGCGGGTACTGGCTGGGCCAGCAGGGCCGGATCACCCACCCGATGTACCTCCCCGAGGGCGCCGACCGGTACGAGACGGTGAGCTGGGAGCGCGCCTTCGCGATCATCGCCGAGGAGCTGACCGGGCTCGCCTCCCCTGACGAGGCCCTCTTCTACACCTCGGGCCGCACCAGCAACGAGGCCGCGTTCCTGCTCCAGCTGTTCGCCCGCGAGTTCGGCACGAACAACCTCCCCGACTGCTCCAACATGTGCCACGAGTCCTCCGGCTCGGCACTGACGGAGACCATCGGCATCGGCAAGGGCAGCGTCTCCCTGGAGGACCTCCACCAGGCCGACCTGATCATCGTCGCCGGGCAGAACCCCGGCACGAACCACCCCCGGATGCTCTCCGCCCTGGAGAAGGCCAAGGCCGCCGGAGCGAGGATCATCTCGGTGAACCCGCTCCCCGAGGCCGGCATGGAGCGCTTCAAGAACCCGCAGACCCCGCTCGGCCTGATCCGGGGCGCCGCGCTCAACGACCTCTTCCTCCAGATCCGGATCGGCGGCGACCAGGCCCTCTTCCGCCTGCTCAACAAAATGATCCTCCAGACCGGGGGCGCGGTCGACGAGACCTTCGTACGGGAGCACACCCACGGGTTCGAGGAGTTCGCGGCCGCCGCCCGCGCGGCCGACTGGGACGAGACCCTCACCGCCACCGGCCTCGACCGCGAGACCATCGAGCAGGCCCTGGCCATGATCCTCGCCTCGAAGCGCACGATCGTCTGCTGGGCCATGGGCCTCACCCAGCACAAGCACTCCGTGCAGACCATCCGCGAAGTGGTCAACTTCCTGCTGCTGCGGGGCAACATCGGCCGCCCCGGCGCCGGGGTCTGCCCCGTCCGCGGCCACTCCAACGTGCAGGGCGACCGCACCATGGGCATCTTCGAGCGCCCCTCCACCGCCTTCCTCGACGCGCTCGACAAGGAATTCGGGATCACCTCGCCGCGCCACCACGGCTACGACGTCGTCCGGTCCATCCGGGCCCTGCGCGACGGCGACGCCAAGGTCTTCTTCGCCATGGGCGGCAACTTCGTCGCGGCCACCCCCGACACGGACGTCACCGAGGCCGCCATGCGCCGCGCCCGCCTCACCGTCCACGTCTCCACGAAACTGAACCGCTCGCACGCCGTGACCGGCACCCGCGCACTGATCCTGCCCACACTGGGACGGACCGACAAGGACGTCCAGGCGAGCGGAAGGCAGTTCGTGACCGTCGAGGACTCCATGAGCATGGTCCACGCCTCGCGCGGCAACCTGCCGCCGGCCGGCCCCCACCTGCTCTCCGAGCCCGCCATCGTCGCCCGGCTCGCCCGCGCCGTGCTCGGCCCCGGATCAGCCACCCCCTGGGAGGACTTCGAGCGGGACTACGCCACGATCCGCGACCGCATCTCCCGCGTCGTCCCCGGCTTCGAGGACTTCAACGCCCGGGTCGCCCGCCCCGGCGGCTTCACCCTCCCGCACGCCCCGCGCGACGAACGCCGCTTCCCCACCGCCACCGGCCGGGCCAACTTCACCGCCGCCCCCGTCGAGTACCCCGAGATCCCCGAAGGCAGGCTGCTGCTGCAGACCCTGCGCTCCCACGACCAGTACAACACCACCATCTACGGTCTCGACGACCGCTACCGCGGCATCCGGGGCGGCCGCCGCGTCGTCCTGGTGAACCCCGAGGACGCCCGCGCCCTCGGCCTGCCCGACGGCGCGTACACCGATCTCGTCGGCGAATGGAAGGACGGCGTGGAGCGCCGGGCCCCCGGATTCCGCGTGGTGCACTACCCGACCGCCCGGGGCTGCGCCGCCGCCTACTACCCGGAGACCAATGTGCTGGTCCCGCTCGACTCCACCGCGGACACCAGCAACACCCCGGCCAGCAAGTCGGTCGTCGTCCGCTTCGAGAACACCGCCGCGGAGCCGCGGGACACGCCCTAAGCGTCCGCTCAGCCGTCTGATAGGAACGACGCACACAGCAGTGATGTCGTGAACCACGCAGACGATCGGAGCAGGCCCATGGGCGAGCACACCACACCCACGTTCCCCCAGGAGATCATCGACGAGTACGCCGCCCTCGGCGTCGACCTGCCCGCGCTCTTCTCCGCCGGGCACCTCGGCGAACGCATGGGCGTCACCGTCGTCGAGGCCTCCGCGGAACGCGTCGTGGGCACCATGCCCGTCGAGGGCAACACCCAGCCCTACGGCCTGCTCCACGGCGGCGCCTCCGCCGTCCTCGCCGAGACCCTCGGCTCCGTCGGCGCCATGCTCCACGGCGGTGCGGCCAAGCTCGCCGTCGGCGTCGACCTGAACTGCACCCACCACCGCGGGGTGCGCAGCGGACTCGTGACCGGCATCGCCACCCCCGTACACCGTGGCCGCTCCACCGCCACGTACGAGATCGCCATCACCGACGAGGCGGGCAAGCGGGTCTGCACGGCGCGCCTCACCTGCATGCTCCGCGACGCCCCGCGCCCCGACTCCGACTGACGGACCGGAAACACAACACAACGCACCACGACTCACCACAACCCACCACACCTCGCGACGCCCCCGCCCGGCCGGAACGCAATCCGGCCGGGCGGCGCCATTTCCACTCACAACAGCCCGTACACACAGCACCGTTGACCATCGAGCACGTCAACTCCCTTGACCAACAGCCCCGTTGTATGGCCAACTCGGCACCGCACATGCCACACCCCGTCGACCACCACACCCCGAATGTGACGCTGCGTAGTCACCGCCCGGACCGCTCCCGGACCGCGCACACCCCCTCGCACCCGGCCCCGCAGCCGCCGGGCACCTCGTCACGCCCGCGCACCCCGCACCCCGCACCACCTCGCGCGACAGCAGCATGATCGGCTCAAGCCCCTTAGCAGAGCTGCGTGTTCTCAGAATGCGGTCACTTCGCCGTCCAGTAAAAAGACGTACATGTCCGCACAGCCACCTCAAGCCTTGCTCAACGGCATAACAAGACAGTCACATCCTGCGGCGGACCCACCCCCCACGCCCACCCCTGCGCCTAGAGTCACGGCCAGTCACCGCGCCGCCGGGCGCGTCTGCAAGCACGGCCCTGTACCACCCAGTACGGCCCGGCGAACATCACGGCACCTCACGCAGAGGAGGCCGCGCCAGGGAAAGGACCTTTCGTGCGACACCGTTCGTTGTTCATACTCACCGCAGTGCTCACCACCGGAGCACTGACACTCACCGCCTGCGGGTCGCGCGACGACAGCAAGAACGGCGGCAGCGGCAGCGGCGACACCCAGACCGTCGTCATCGGCCTCGACGCACCCATCACGGGCGACCTCTCCGCCCTCGGCCTCGGCATCAAGAACTCCGCCGACCTCGCCGTCAACACGGCCAACAAGAACAACACCGTCCCGGGCATCAAGTTCGAACTCAAGCCCCTCGA
Organism: Streptomyces sp. NPDC056347; assembly: GCF_042262625.1. Taxonomy (NCBI): domain Bacteria; kingdom Bacillati; phylum Actinomycetota; class Actinomycetes; order Kitasatosporales; family Streptomycetaceae; genus Streptomyces; species Streptomyces sp. NPDC056347. The sequence goes on from NZ_JBHJQP010000010.1 coordinate 53,311, forward strand.
CGACCAGGCACAGCCCTCCGTCGGCCAGCAGAACGCCCAGAAGTTCATCGACGACGACAGCGTCGTCGGCGTGGTCGGCCCCCTGAACTCCGGCGTCTCGCAGTCGATGCAGAAGCCGCTCAACGACGCCAGCCTCACCCAGGTCTCCCCCGCCAACACGGGCACCGAACTGACCCAGGGCGAAAACTGGAAGACCGGCGACAAGAAGCGCCCCTTCAAGACCTACTTCCGCACCGCCACCACGGACCAGATCCAGGGCGCCTTCGCCGCGAAGTACCTCTTCAACGACGCGAAGGTCAAGCAGGTCTACCTCATCGACGACCAGAAGCCCTACGGCGCCGGTCTCGCCGCGTCCTTCAAGAACACCTTCACCACCCTCGGCGGAAAAATCGTCGGCACCGACCACGTCAACCCCGACGACCGCGACTTCAACGCCGTCGTCACCAAGGTCAAGAAGTCCGGCGCCAAGGCCGTCTACTACGGCGGCGAATACCCCGCCGGCGCCCCCCTGAGCCAGCAGCTCAAGGACAGCGTCCAGATCCCGCTCATGGGCGGCGACGGCATGTACAGCGCCGACTTCATCAAGCTGAACAAGAAGGCCCAGGGCGACATCGCCACCTCCGTCGGCAAGCCCGTCGAGGAACTCGACTCGGCCAAGAAGTTCATCGCCGACTACAAGACCGCCGGATACAAGGACGCCTACGAGGCCTACGGCGGCGGCACCTACGACGCCACCTGGTCGATCATCGAAGCCGTCAAGATCGCCGTCGCCGACAACGGCGGCAAGCTCCCCAGCGGCGACGACACCCGCGCCAAGGTCCTCGCCGCCATGGCCAAGGTCAAGTTCGACGGCGTCACCGGCCCCGTCTCCTTCGACGAGTTCGGCGACACCACCAACACCATGATGACCGCCTACCAGGTCGACGGCGGCAAGTGGACCTCCAAGCTCAGCGAGGCCTACAAGCCGTAACCCGCTCCCGGGCCCACGCCTGACACCCACACCAGACCGCGCGGGAGCGCCACCAGCCTCCCGCGCGGTGCCATATCCGAACCACTCCACGGAGGCCCTGCGGTGCACGAACTGCCGCAACAGCTGGCCAATGGACTCATCCTCGGCGCGATGTACGGACTCATCGCGATCGGCTACACGATGGTCTACGGAATCATCCAGCTCATCAACTTCGCCCACGGCGAGATCTTCATGATCGGAGGCTTCGGAGCTCTCACCGTGTACCTCTGGATGCCGGCCGGTGTCTCCCTCCTCGCAATCATCCCCCTCATGATCATCGGCGGCGTCATATGCTCCGTCGCCGTCAGCACCGCCGCCGAGCGCTTCGCCTACCGGCCCCTGCGCAACGCACCCCGACTGGCCCCGCTGATCACCGCGATCGGACTCTCCCTCGCACTCCAGCAGGCCATCTGGAAGTGGTACCCCGACGCCAAGAAGGACCACCCCTTCCCCCAGTTCAAGGGCGACGCCCTCGACATCTTCGGCACCCACATCCAGCGCGGCGACCTCTTCGTCCTCATCACCGCCCCCGTCTGCATGCTCGCCCTCGGACTCTTCGTCTCCAAGACCCGCACCGGCCGCGGCATGCAGGCAACCAGCCAGGACCCCGACACCGCCAAGCTCATGGGCATCAACACCGACCGCATCATCGTCATGGCCTTCGCCATCGGTGCCGCGTTCGCCGCCGTCGCCGCCGTCGCCTACGGGCTCAAGAACGGCCAGGTCGGCTTCAAAATGGGCTTCATCATGGGCCTCAAAGCCTTCACCGCAGCCGTCCTCGGCGGAATCGGCAACATCTACGGCGCCATGCTCGGCGGCGTCGTCCTCGGCATCGCCGAATCCCTCGCCACCGGCTACATGAGCGACGTACCCGGCATGGAACTCTTCGGCGGCGGAGGCTGGAAGGACGTATGGGCCTTCGTCCTCCTCATCATCGTCCTGCTGCTGCGCCCCCAGGGACTGCTCGGCGAACGCGTCGCGGATCGGGCGTGATACGGATGACCACCAACCACACCACCGCACCCGCCCCCTTCCTGCCGATCCCCGCCTCCGCGGCCCGCATCGGCACCGTGGCCGGCGCCACCGCCGCACTCGCAGGCACCTTCCTCGCCTGGACCTGGACCAGCGAATTCCCCGGCGACCTCACCGTCACCGGCTACCCCGGCGGCCTCCAGGTCCTCACCCTCATCGGCGCCGCGCTCACCCTGCTCCTCGCCCTCTCCGGATACGGCATCCGCGGCCTGCGCTGGCTCACCCCCGGCGGCACCAACAGCCCCGTACGCCTCCTCGCACTCGGCACCCTCGGCACCACCGGGTACGCCCTCGGCGCCATCTCCTACGAACTCGGCGGCGCCGTCAACCTCGAACCCGGCGCCTGGGTCAGCGGCATCGGCGCACTCATCGCCACCGTCGCCGCACTCGGCCTCCCCGGCGACCAACCCCTCGCCGACACCGGAGCAGGCGCCTGGCAACGCTTCCGCAACAGCCTCGGCGCCCCCCAGGCCCCCCGCCCCAAGGCCCTCCCCGACTGGGCCGAGATCCTCGTCATCGTCGCCGCGTTCGGCATCGGCCTCTACGTCTTCGCCTACGGCATCGACACCGACTACACCGAACTCTTCATCGGCTTCCTCATCACCGTCGGCTTCGCCTTCACCGCACTCCACCGAGCCGGACTCGTCTCCCGCCTCACCGCACTGACCGCGAAGCACCGCAACATCACCCTCGCCGCCGCCCTCGTCGCAGCCGTCTGCTTCCCCTTCACCCAGCAGAAAGAGGAATACGCGCTCATCGGCGCCAACATCCTCATCTTCGGCACCGTCGCACTCGGCCTCAACGTCGTCGTAGGCCTCGCCGGCCTCCTCGACCTCGGATACGTCGCCTTCCTCGGCGTCGGCGCCTACGCCGCCGCCCTGGTCTCCGGCTCCACCATGTCGGCCATCGGCGTCGAGTTCCCCTTCTGGGCCGCCGTCCTCACCGGCGCCGGAGCCTCGCTCGTCTTCGGCGTACTCATCGGCGCACCCACCCTGCGACTGCGCGGCGACTACCTCGCCATCGTGACACTCGGCTTCGGAGAGATCTTCCGCCTCACCGTCAACAACCTCAACGGCAACAGCGGACCCGACCTCACCAACGGCTCCCAGGGCATCCCCAGCATCCCCGACCTCAACTTCTTCGGCTTCGACTTCGGCCTCAAGCACAACATCCTCGGCTTCGACCTCGGCAGGTCCGCCAACTACTACCTGCTGATGCTCGTCTTCACCGCCGTCGTCGTGCTCGTCTTCCGCCGCTCCGGAGAATCCCGCATCGGCCGCGCCTGGGTCGCCATCCGCGAGGACGAGACCGCGGCCACCGCCATGGGCATCAACGCCTTCCGGCTCAAGCTGCTCGCCTTCGCCCTCGGCGCCACCCTCGCCGGACTCGCCGGAACCGTCCAGGCCCACGTCAACTACACCGTGACGCCCGAGCAGTACCAGTTCGCCGGCTCCGTGCCCCCGAACTCCGCATTCCTGCTCGCCGCCGTCATCCTCGGCGGCATGGGCACCCTCAGCGGACCCCTCGTCGGCGCCGCACTCCTCTACCTCATCCCGGCCAAGCTCCAGTTCATGCAGGACTACCAGCTCTTCCTCTTCGGCATCGCACTCATCCTCCTGATGCGGCTGCGCCCCGAAGGACTGGTCGCCGACCGCCGCAAGCAGCTCGAGTTCCACGAGAACGACCAACCCGACGTACCCGAACCACGGCAGTCCGAAGAGACCGGCGCCGGCATCGCCAAGGCGGGGGCGTGACCACCATGACCACCACCACGAAGACTGCCACCCCCGTCCTCGAAGCCAGCGGCGTCACCATGCGCTTCGGCGGCCTCACCGCCGTACGCGGCGTCGACTTCACCGTCAACGCGGGCGAGATCGTCGGCCTCATCGGCCCCAACGGCGCAGGCAAGACCACCTTCTTCAACTGCCTCACCGGCCTCTACGTCCCCACCGAGGGCAAGGTCAGCTACAAGGGCACCGTCCTGCCGCCCAAGCCCCACCTGGTCACCCAGGCAGGCATCGCCCGCACCTTCCAGAACATCCGGCTCTTCGCCAACATGACCGTCCTGGAAAACGTCCTCGTCGGACGCCACACCAGGACCAAGGAAGGCCTCTGGTCCGCCCTGCTCCGCCTCCCCGGCTTCACCCGGGCCGAGCAGGCCAGCCGCGAACGCGCCATGGAACTCCTGGAGTTCATCGGTCTCCAGGACAAGGCCGACCACCTCGCGCGCAACCTCCCCTACGGAGACCAGCGCAAACTGGAGATCGCCCGCGCCCTCGCGAGCGACCCCGGACTCCTCCTGCTCGACGAACCCACCGCCGGGATGAACCCGCAGGAGACCCGCGTCACCGAAGAGCTCATCTTCGCCATCCGCGACAAGGGCATCGCCGTACTCGTCATCGAGCACGACATGCGGTTCATCTTCAACCTCTGCGACCGCGTCGCCGTGCTCGTCCAGGGCGAGAAGCTCGTCGAGGGCACCGCCGACGTCGTCCAGAGCGACGAACGCGTCGTCGCCGCCTACCTCGGCACCCCCTTCGAAGGCGCCCCCGGCGCCGAGGAAGCCGCCGAGGTCGAGGCCGCCGAGGCCCACGCGGACGCCGCCACCACGAAAACCGACACCACCAGCACCAGCACCAGCACCGAGGAGGAGGACACCCGATGACCGCACTGCTAGAGGTCGAGGACCTCCGCGTCGCCTACGGCAAGATCGAAGCCGTCAAGGGCATCTCCTTCACCGTCGAAGCCGGCCAGGTCGTCACCCTCATCGGCACCAACGGCGCCGGAAAGACCACCACCCTGCGCACCCTGTCCGGCCTCCTCAAGCCGGCCGGCGGCCGCGTCATCTTCGACGGCAAACCGCTCAACGACGTCCCCGCCCACAAGGTCGTCTCGCTGGGCCTGGCGCACTCCCCCGAGGGCCGCCACATCTTCCCCCGGCTCACCATCACCGAGAACCTCCAGCTCGGCGCCTACCTCCGCAACGACAAGGCGGGCATCGAGAAGGACATCCAGCGCGCCTACGACCTCTTCCCCATCCTCGGGGAACGCCGGAAGCAGGCCGCCGGAACCCTCTCGGGCGGCGAACAGCAGATGCTCGCCATGGGCAGGGCCCTCATGTGCCAGCCCAAACTCCTGATGCTCGACGAACCCTCCATGGGCCTCTCCCCGATCATGATGCAGAAGATCATGGAGACCATCGTCGAACTCAAGGCCCAGGGCACCACCATCCTGCTCGTCGAGCAGAACGCCCAGGCCGCACTCTCCCTCGCCGACCAGGGCCACGTCATGGAGGTCGGCAAGATCGTCCTCTCCGGCACCGGCGCGGACCTCCTCCACGACGAGTCCGTCCGCAAGGCCTACCTCGGCGAGGACTGACACCCGAGAAGGCCCGCGCCCCGGACATCCGGGACGCGGGCCTTCCTCGTACCCGCTCGCCTACTCGGCGGCCTTCTTCTTCTCCTCGGCATCCGCGATCAACGCCTCCGCCAACTGCTGCATCGACAGCCGCCGGTCCATCGACGTCTTCTGGATCCACCGGAACGCGGCCGGCTCCGAGAGCCCGTAATCCGTCTGCAGAATGCTCTTCGCCCGGTCCACCAGCTTCCGCGTCTCCAACCGCTGCGCCAGATCCGCGACCTCGCTCTCCAGCGCCTTCAGCTCCGCGAACCGCGACACCGCCATCTCGATGGCCGGCACCACGTCGCTCTTGCTGAACGGCTTCACCAGATACGCCATCGCCCCGGCGTCCCGGGCCCGCTCGACGAGATCACGCTGCGAGAACGCGGTCAGCATCAGGACCGGCGCGATGGACTCCTCGGCGATCTTCTCCGCCGCGGAGATCCCGTCCAGGACCGGCATCTTCACATCGAGGATGACCAGATCCGGCCGGTGCTCCCGAGCCAGCTCCACGGCCCGCTGCCCGTCCCCGGCCTCGCCGACGACCGCGTAGCCCTCTTCCTCCAGCATCTCTTTGAGGTCGAGACGGATGAGCGCCTCGTCCTCGGCGATGACGACGCGGGTCGTCAGCGGCGGAACGTGCGACTTGTCGTCGTCGGCGGGCTGGGGCGACTCGGGCGTGGTCACGGGGCTCCTCATTACGGGCCGGACAGATGCTGCTGCTCCCGAAGCCTACCTAGCTGCGGGAAGCTGCGGAGAACCGGTAGACTCCGACCGGGTTGGCCCAGCCGGGTTGGCGGAATGGCAGACGCTGATGTCTCAAACACATCTGTCCGAAAGGACGTGCGGGTTCGACTCCCGCACCCGGCACACCTCAAAGCGGATGCTCACGTTCTCGTGAACATCCGCTTTCCGTTGCACCCGGTAGCGCGCAGTCACTCATAGTGTCCACATGAACTTTCACGGCCCGGAGTTACGACAGAGAGCGCTCACGCTCCTTCGTGGCGGCGCAAAGAACACGGACGTGGCGCGGAGACTGAACGTCCCCGTAGGCACGATCAGCTACTGGAAACACATGGACCGCGCCAAACGCGGTGAGTGCCCAGGAGCCCATCGTTCGTTCTGCCCCCGATGCGACGGGGAGCTGGATCAGGCGGCGTACACCTATCTCCTGGGCCTCTACCTCGGCGACGGACACATAGTCCAGAACCAGGCGATGCGCGTACCCAGCCTGTCCATCGCCTGTACTGATTCCTGGCCCGGCCTGATGGAACTGTGCGAGAACGCCATGCGCGCCGTCTTTCCCAAGAACTCCGTGTGCAGAGTCCGGAGGAAAGGGTGCCATGAAGTGAAGATGTACTCGAAGCATCTTCGGTGCCTCTTCCCCCAGCATGGACCGGGCAAGAAGCACCAGCGTCGGATCGCCCTCGATCCCTGGCAGCAGGAAATCGTGGATGCGCACCCCTGGGAGTTCATCCGTGGCCTTATCCACTCCGACGGATGCCGCATCACCAACTGGACCACGCGTCTTGTCGGCGGGGAGCGGAAACGTTACGAATATCCACGCTACTTCTTCGCCAACAAGTCCGACGATATCCGCAATCTTCTCTCCGGCACTCTCGACAAAGTCGGTGTCGAATGGACGACCCTCGCCCGCGGCAGCGACCCGTTCAACATCTCCGTCGCCCGACGGGCGTCCGTCGCGCTGATGGACGCCCACGTCGGGCCGAAGTACTGACGACCGGCCTACTTCGGGCTGTCGTCCTCGCCGATGTGGTGCACCCGGACCAGGTTCGTCGAGCCCGGGACGCCCGGCGGGGAGCCGGCCGTGATGACCACGACGTCACCCTTCTCGCAGCGGCCGATCCTCAGGAGCTCCTCGTCGACCTGGGCGACCATGGCGTCCGTCGAGTCCACCTCCGGGCCGAGGAAGGTCTCCACGCCCCAGGTCAGGTTCAGCTGGGCGCGGGTGGCCGGGTCCGGGGTGAAGGCCAGGAGCGGGATGGGCGAGCGGTAGCGGGAGAGACGACGGACCGTGTCGCCGCTCTGGGTGAAGGCGACCAGGAACTTCGCGCCGAGGAAGTCGCCCATCTCGGCCGCCGCGCGGGCCACCGCGCCGCCCTGGGTGCGGGGCTTGTTGCGGTCGGTCAGCGGCGGGAGTCCCTTGGCGAGGATGTCCTCCTCGGCGGCCTCCACGATGCGGGACATCGTGCGGACCGTCTCGACCGGGTGCTTGCCGACACTGGTCTCGCCGGAGAGCATCACCGCGTCCGTGCCGTCGATGACCGCGTTGGCGACGTCGGAGGCCTCGGCGCGGGTGGGGCGCGAGTTGTCGATCATCGAGTCGAGCATCTGGGTGGCGACGATGACCGGCTTGGCGTTGCGCTTGGCGAGCTTGACCGCGCGCTTCTGGACGATCGGCACCTGTTCCAGGGGCATTTCGACGCCGAGGTCGCCGCGGGCGACCATGATGCCGTCGAAGGCGGCGACGATGCCGTCGATGTTCTCGACGGCCTGGGGCTTCTCCACCTTGGCGATGACGGGGAGCCGGCGGCCCTCCTCGTCCATGATGCGGTGGACGTCCTCGATGTCGCGTCCGCTGCGCACGAAGGAGAGGGCGATGACGTCGGCGCCGGTGCGCAGGGCCCAGCGGAGGTCCTCGATGTCCTTCTCGGAGAGCGCGGGGACGGAGACGGCGACGCCCGGGAGGTTGAGGCCCTTGTGGTCGGAGACCATGCCGCCCTCGACGACGGTGGTACGGACCCGGGGGCCGTCGACCTCGGTGACCTCGAGGGTGACCCGGCCGTCGTCGACGAGGATGCGCTCGCCCGGCGTGACGTCGGCGGCGAGCCCGTCGTAGGTGGTGCCGCAGATGTGGCGGTCGCCCTCGACGGGTTCGACGGTGATGGTGAAGGTGTCGCCGCGTTCGAGGAGCACGGGGCCCTCGCGGAAGCAGCCGAGGCGGATCTTCGGTCCCTGGAGGTCGGCGAGGACGCCGACGCTGCGCCCGAGCTCGCCGGAGGCCTTGCGTACGCGGTGGTACCGCTCCTCGTGTTCCGCGTAGGTGCCGTGGCTGAGGTTGAGGCGGGCGATGTCCATTCCCGCTTCGATCAACGCCTTGATCCGGTCGTACGTGTCGACGGCGGGGCCCAGGGTGCAAACAATTTTCGCTCGGCGCATGCTTCGACCCTAGCCCTTACCTACGGGTAGTTGATTGGCGTCCTGTGACTGCTCAACGACCATTGGATGAAGGGTTATTGACAAGTGCTGAATTGTGCGCCGGGGTGCTCGGATGAGCATTTTCCATCGGCTGGTCAGAGTTTTGGCGGTGACATGATGAATCTGGCATTGACCTGGGCGCAGACGGTCTGGCGCTGGGGTTCGAGATCGAGGGCGGCGGGCTCGGCCGCGGCTCCCTGGTAGGCGGCGCGGCCGCGCGGGGCGCCGGGAGCGACCGGGGTGGGCGGGGCGGCGTTCTCCGCGCCGAGGTCGGCGAGTTCGACGAGTGCGGTGAGTTGGGCTCCGAGGGCTCCGGCGTACTCCCGGGCGCGTTGGACGGCGGCGTGGACGGCGAGGCGGCGGGCTTCGGCGTGTGCTGGTGAATCGGGGCGCAGGCCCCACCAGGGGCCGTTGACCCGGGTCATTTCGAGGTCGGCGATTCGGGTGGTGAATTCGCCGAGGGCGGTGAAATCGTTGAGGACGGCGGTGATGTGTACGCGGCCGTGGTAGGCGCGGATTTTTTCGTTCCGTCCCGGCTGGGCGAGTTCGGGTGTGAGGGAGAATGCGCCGGTTTCGAGTTTTTCCACGGCTGGTCCGTAGCCGCGGGCGAGTTCGAGCACCTGGTGATTGCGGCGGGTGAGGTCGTCGAGGGCGTGGCGGCGGTCCTTGCCGCGGGCGGTGACGGTGATGGCGAGGCGGGCGGTCTCGGGGTCGACTTCGAGGCGGGCGTCGCCCCGGACGGCGACGCGGGGGTGTTCGGGGGTGCCGTGGGGTGGCGGTGCGTGGGTCATGGTTCCACTGTGGCATCCGGGTCCGACAGCGGCTGGTCATCAGATCGAAACCCGTGGGGGGTGTTGCCGGGTGCGGCTCCTGCGACATTATCTACGCGCGTTGTGCGCGGTCGGCCGAGTGGTGTGCCGGGCCACGCGGGGCGCGAACGGAACGCGTGGGAACTGAAGCGCGTGAGAGCTGAGATGTGGGAGAAGAAATGCCGCTGAACCGTAGGACGTTCCTGGGCGCATCGGCGGCCGCCGGTGCGGGTGTGGCGGTCGCGGGGGCTTCCGCGGTGCCCGCCGCGGCCGACGGCCCCGGCAAGGGCCACGGTCACGGGCGTCCGCAGAAGCGGTACTCGTTCACCGTGATGGGCACGACGGACCTGCACGGGAACGTCTTCAACTGGGACTACTTCACGGACAAGGAGTTCGACGACAAGGACCGCAACGACGTCGGCCTGGCGAAGATCTCGACGCTGGTGGAGCAGATCCGCCAGGAGAAGGGCCGTCGGAACACGCTGATGATCGACGCGGGTGACACGATCCAGGGCACCCAGCTCTCGTACTACTACGCCAAGATCGACCCGATCACGGCGAAGCGTGGTCCGGTGCATCCGATGGCGCAGGCGATGAACGCGATCGGGTACGACGCGGCGGCGCTCGGCAACCATGAGTTCAACTACGGCATTCCGGTGCTGCGGAAGTTCGAGGAGCAGTGCGACTTCCCGCTGCTGGGCGCGAACGCGCTGGACGCGAAGTCGCTGCGGCCGGCGTTCGCCCCGTATGTCATCAAGGAGCTGCGCACGCCGCAGGGCCGGGACGTGAAGGTCGGGATCCTGGGGTTGACCAACCCGGGTATCGCGATCTGGGACAAGGCGAACGTCGGCGGGAAGATGGTGTTCCCGGGGCTGGAGGAGCAGGCGGCGAAGTTCGTGCCGCGGATGCGTTCGATGGGTGCGGACGTGGTGATCGTCTCGGCGCACTCGGGTACGAGTGGTACCTCGTCGTACGGGGACCAGGTGCCGTACGTGGAGAACGCGGCGGCGCTGGTGGCCGAGCAGGTGCCGGGGATCGACGCGATCCTGGTCGGTCACGCGCATCTGGAGATCCCCGAGTACTTCGTGGAGAACAAGGAGACCGGGAAGAAGGTCGTGCTGTCGGAGCCGCTGAAGTGGGGGCAGCGGCTGACTCTGTTCGACTTCGACCTGGTGTGGGAGAAGGGCCGCTGGGTGGTGGAGCGGGCCGGTTCGCGGGTGCTGAACTCCAACACCGTGGCGGAGGACCCGAAGATCACCCGGCTGCTGGCGGACGAGCACAAGAAGGTGGTGGCCTACGTCAATCAGGTCATCGGTACGTCGACGGCGGCGATGACCACGGCGGAGGCGGCCTGGAAGGACGAGCCGATCATCGATCTGATCAATGTCGTCCAGGCGGAGACGGTGAAGGCGGCGCTGGCGGGCGGGGAGTACGCGGCGCTGCCGGTGCTTTCGCAGGCTTCGTGTTTCTCGCGTACGGCGCGGATCCCTGCCGGGAACGTGACGATCAAGGACGCGGCGGGGCTGTATCCCTTCGAGAACACGCTTGAGGCGCGGCTGCTGACGGGCGCCCAGCTGCGGGACTATCTGGAGTTCTCGGCGCGGTACTACGTGCAGACGGCGGCGGGTGTGCCGGTGGACACGGCGAAGCTGACGAACGCGGGCAACACCCCGGACTACAACTACGACGCGGTGTCGGGTCTGACGTACGAGATCGACATCGCGAAGCCGAACGGTTCGCGGATCGTGAATCTGGCGTTCGAGGGCAAGCCGGTGGATCCGGCGGCGCGGTTCGTGCTGGCGGTGAACAACTACCGGGCCAGCGGTGGGGGCAACTTCCCGCATGTGGCGGGTGCCAAGCGGCTGTGGGCGAACTCCGAGGAGATCCGGAACACGATCATCGCCTGGGTGCAGGCGAAGGGGTCGGTGGACAGTGCGCAGTTCGCTTCGGTGGACTGGCGTCTGACCCGTGAGGGTACGCCGGTCTTCTGACCGGTGCTGTCGGCGGGCGGCCGTCTTCTCCTTCGGGAGGGGGCGGCCGCCTTCTGTGTGGTGGGGGTCAGTTGTTGTGGGCGAGGGGGATGAGGTCGGGGCTGTGGGTGGGGATGCCGGGGCCTTGGGGGGTGAGGCCGAAGGTGGTGAAGGCGGTGCGTTCGGGGAGGGGGTAGGGGTTGGTGCCGGTGAGGTCGTTGAGGATGGTGGCGCTGCGCCAGGCGGCGAGTCCCAGGTCGGGGGCGCCTACGCCGTGGGTGTGGCGTTCGGCGTTCTGTACGTAGATGTTTCCGGTGACGGTGGGGTCGAGGACGAGGCGGAACCGGTCGTCGATGCGGGGGCGTCCGGAGGTGTCGCGGTGCAGGTAGGGGTCGAGGGAGCCGAGGATGCGGTCGAGGGAGCGTTCGCGGTAGCCGGTGGCGAGGACGACGGCGTCGGTGGTGATCCGGGTGCGGCTGTTCTGCTGGGTGTGTTCGAGGTGGAGTTCGATGCGGGTGTGGGTGGTGCGTCCGGCGGCGCGTACGCGGACGCCGGGGGTGAGGGTGGTGTCGGGCCAGCCGCCGTGGAGGGTGCGGCGGTAGAGCTCGTCGTGGATGGCGGCGATGGTGTCGGCGTCGATGCCTTTGTGGAGCTGCCACTGGTGGGGGACGAGTTCGTCGCGGACGGTTTCGGGCAGGGCGTGGAAGTAGCGGCTGTAGTCGGGGGTGAAGTGTTCGAGGCCGAGTTTCGAGTACTCCATGGGGGCGAAGGCCTGGGTGCGGGCGAGCCAGTGGAGGTTCTCGCGGCCGGCGGGGCGGGCGCGCAGGAGGTCGAGGAAGATTTCGGCGCCGGACTGGCCGGAGCCGATGACGGTGATGTGGTGGGCGTCGAGGAGTTCTTGCCGGTGGTGGAGGTAGTCGGCGGAGTGGATGACGGGGATGTCGTCGGCTTCGACGAGGGGTTCGAGGGGTTCGGGGACGTGGGGTTCGGTGCCGACGCCGAGGGCGATGTGGCGGGCGTGGGTGCGGCCGAGTGCCTGGGCTTCGCCGTCGTGGTCGAGTTGGGTGAAGTCGATCTCGAAGAGGGCGCGTCGGTGGTTCCAGCGGACGGCGTCGATCTGGTGGCTGAAGTGGAGTCCGGGGAGTTGTCCGGTGACCCAGCGGCAGTAGGCGTCGTACTCGGCGCGTTGGATGTGGAAGCGTTCGGCGAAGTAGAAGGGGAAGAGGCGGTCGCGGCTGCGGAGGTAGTTGAGGAAGGTCCAGGGGCTGGTGGGGTCGGCGAGGGTGACGAGGTCGGCGAGGAAGGGGACTTGGAGGCTGGCTCCGTCGATGAGGAGGCCGGGGTGCCAGTGGAAGGCGGGGCGTTGTTCGTAGAAGGCGGTGTCGAGGGGGTGTGGGTGGCCGGGGATGCCTTGGGCGAGGGCGGCGAGGGAGAGGTTGAAGGGGCCGATGCCGATGCCGATGAGGTCGTGTGGCTGGTCGGTGTCGGGGGTGGGCTGGTCGGTCATCGGGGGGTGTTGCCTTCCGGGGTCTCGTGGGTGGGTCGGCGCACCAGGTCGAGGAGGGTGCGCAGGTGGTGGGGGGTGGTGTGGGGGTTGAGGAGGGTGGCTTTGAGCCAGAGGCGGTTGTCGGCGTGGGCGCGGCCGAGGACGGCGCGGCCCTGGGTGAGGAGGGTGCGGCGGATGGTGGCGACGGTTTCGTCGTCGGCGTCGGTGGGGCGGAAGAGGACGGTGCTGATGGTGGGGCGGTCGTAGAGGTCGAGGCCGGGGGTCTCGGCGATGAGGTCGGCGAGGTGGTGGGCGGTGGCGAGGGTGCGGTCGACGAGGTCGGCGAGTCCGGTGCGGCCGAGTGCTTGGAGGGTTACGGCGATCTTGAGGGCGTCGGGTCGGCGGGTGGTGCGCAGGGAGCGGCCGAGGAGGTCGGGGAGGCCGGCTTCGGTGTCGTCGTGGGCGTTGAGGTAGGGGGCCTGGTGGTGGAGGGGGGTGAGGTGGTGGCGGTGGGGGACGGCGAGGATTCCTGCTGGGGCGGGTTGCCAGCCGAGTTTGTGCAGGTCGAGGGTGACGCTGTGGGCGCGGTCGAGGCCGTGGACCTTGCCGCGGTGGGTGGGGCTGAAGAGGAGGGGTCCGCCGTAGGCGGCGTCGATGTGGAGTTCGGCGCCGTGGGTGGCGCAGAGGTCGGCGATGTCGGCGAGGGGGTCGATGCGGCCGGTGTCGGTGGTGCCGGCGGTGGCGGTGACGAGGAGGGGTGGGTGGAGTGCGGTGAGGGCTTCGTCGAGTGCGGCGAGGTCCATGACGCCGTCGGGGGCGGGGATGACGGCGGGGGCGGGGAGGCCGAGGAGCCAGGCGGCGCGGGTGATGCTGTGGTGGGCGTTGGCGGCGCAGATGGTCTGTACGGGGCCGTTGCGTTCGCGGGAGAGGAGGAGGGCGAGCTGGTTGGCCTCGGTGCCGCCGGTGGTGATGAGGGCGTCGGGGTCGGTGTGGTGGGGGTATACCTCGGCGGCGAGGGCGGCGGTGGTGTCGGCTTCGAGGGCGGAGGCGGCGGGGGCCTGGTCCCAGGAGTCCATGGAGGGGTTGAGGGCGCTGGCGGCGAGGTCGGCGGCGGCGGCGAGGGCGAGGGGCGGGGTGTGGAGGTGTGCGGTGCAGAGGGGGTCGGCGGGGTCGGCGGCGCCCTCGGTGAGGGTGGTGACGAGGGTGCGCAGGGCTTGGTGGGGGCCGGTTCCCTGCTGGGGGATGAGGGGGTGGGTGGCTGCGTGTGTCCGGGTGGTGACGGTGTCGGGGCCGCCGGTGGGGAGGGGGCCGTCGCGTCGGCGGGCTCCGTCGTGGAGGGCGGCGAGGACGGTGTCGAGGAGGGGGCGCAGCGCGGCGGGTCCGGTGGTGGTTCCGGCGAGGGGCGGGGGCTGCGTGGGCATGGCTGTGGGGGTCCTTCGGGTGCGTGGGGGCATGGGACGACGTGTCAGCTTGCCCGGGTTTCGCCGGGGCCCGGGCACGGAGTCGAAAGTTCTGAACCCGAAAGGGGGATGGTGGTCGAGGTGGGGTGTGCTGGGGCGGGTTTGGTGCTAGGGCGTGTGTCGAAAGTGGATCTTGGGCTGTGGATGATCACGGTTCATGGGTCGGGGAGATCTCACGGACGAGCAGTGGGCGGTGCTGGAGCCGTTGTTGCCGAAGGGCACGAAGGCGGGCCGGCCGCCCGTTTGGCCTCGGCGGCGGTTGATCGACGGCATACGGTTTCGGGTCCGGACAGGTGTTCCGTGGCGGGACGTGCCCGTCGAGTACGGGCCGTGGGGCCGGGTCTACGACTTGTTCCGCCGGTGGCAGCGGAACGGCACCTGGTACCAAGTCCTGACCCGGCTGTAGTCCCTGGCCGACGCGAAGGGGGCGATCACGTGGGACCTGAGCGTCGACTCCACGGTCTGTCGTGCTCATCAGCATGCGGCCGGGGCCCGCAAGCAGGGTGACCTGCAGAAGGAACCGCCAGGCGGTGTGTTCACCGAGCCCCGTGATCACGGACTGGGTCGCTCACGCGGCGGGTTCACCACCAAGCTGCACCTGGCCGTTGAGCAGGGCCAGAAACTCATGGCGATCGTGATCACGGCCGGGCAGCGCGGCGACTCGCCGCAATTCGAACCGGTGCTGGAGAAGGTCCGCGTGCCCCGCATCGGTCCGGGCCGGCCACGCCACGCGTCCGCCCCGATCGGGTGCGGGCGGACAAGGCGTACGCCTCCCGCAGGAACCGCGCCTACCTGCGCCGACGCGGGATCCGCTGCACCATCCCGGACAAGGCCGACCAGGCGCGCAACCGCCAAAGGCTCGGCGCCCGCGGTGGCCGGCCGCCGCGCTTCGACCCGGTCGACTACCGCGAACGCCATGCGGTCGAGTGCGGGATCAACCGCCTCAAAAGGCACCGGGCGGTCGCGACCCGATTCGACAAACTCGCTGTCCGCTTCGAAGCCACCATCCTTGTCGCCGCGATCGGAGAATGGCTGTGATGGACGGAGCTGCCGATACTGCCTGCTCGCGTCGGCCATACCCTCGCCGACGATCACAGCCAGCTGGCCCAGCTGAAAGTCAAGAGGTAAGCGCGCTTGACTGCGGCCCACCCGCGGCGACCGCCACCGGCAACCGCGATAAGGGCGACGGCGAACCAGAACGCAACCGCTCCGCCAACGATCAGAGCCCATACGGTGCCACCAATGGCAGCGAACAAGACCACGATGAAGACCGTTATGACGAGCCCGGCATGGGCACCGCCGATGCTCACACGGAGCATCTCGCGCATGACGCGGCGGTCCTCTGCGAGAACCTTCTCATAAGCGTTCAGCTCTCGCCCTGGACCGTCCTGCCTCCCCATACCCCGCTCCACGAGCCCCCCTCAACACCCTGGCCAAGCCGAGTCTGGCAATCCCATGGACGCTCCAGCCCGCCACAACGTTGCCTCTCAGCGACTTACGGCACACGGCCTAGCCCCGATCTCACCCCAGCGTCGAACCTTTGCAGCCTGCTCCCGCGCCGCTGTTGCCTCTGCTCTGGCCCTGACCCGGTCCTCCTCGAAGACCAACACACAGGCCAACGCGTCCAAGGCCTCAGCAATCCTCTCCCGCCAGTCAGCAAACTCGACGGAGTCCACATCGGACGGCTGCTGCGACTTCACAGAGCGGAGATGGCGCAGGGCGTGCTTGAGCACGGGGTCAACCACGATGCTTCTTCCGATCGGTACGCGGTCGACCCCATCGTGCACCACTTTCAAAACACGGCCTAGTGGCTGTCCGGTGTTCCCCGGTGGGTTGGTGCGCGGTGTGGGATGCGGTGCGTCGCGGGGCGGAGGGATGTCAGGTACGGGGCGTACCGGGGCGTTCGGGCGATGCGGCGGGGTGCTGTGGGTGTCGTCGTGTGCTCGTCGGGGGTTACGGGGCGGTTGTCGTTGTGTGCCCGTGAGCGGGGTGGTTGCGGACATGGCTGTGCCCGGCGCTTTCCCGTGGGGCGCCGGGCACAGGTGGTGCGGGGTGGGTCGGTGGGCTTCGCCTGCGGTCAGTGGGCTTCGCGTACGGTCAGGGCGCGGCGCAGGTCGTCGATGCGGTCGGTGAGCTTGCGGCGCAGGGCGGGGGTGAGGTCCCCGTTGTTCAGGGTCTGTTCGCCGAGGTGGAGGTGGTCGGTGTCGACGACGGGGATGGGGAAGGCGTGGGTTCCGGCGGCTTCGGCGATGGCGTTGCCGCGGCGGGTGGCGAGTGCGGTGGCGTCGGGGTAGAAGCGGGCGACGTAGGGGCGTACGAGGTCGGCCTGTTCGGGCTGCCAGAAGCCCTGGGCGGTGGCGCTGAACAGGTAGTTGGAGAGGGTGTCGTCGTGGAACAGGGCTTGCCAGGCGGCTTCCTTGGCCTCGGGGGTGGGGAGGGCGGCGCGGCAGCGGGCGGCGCCTTCCTGTCCGGTGGCGCTGGGGTCCTGTTCGAGTGCGGCGGCGATGGTGGCCTCGTCGGTGGCGCCGAGGACGGCGAGGCGGGTGAGGATGCGCCAGCGCAGTTCGGGGTCGAGTTCGGGGCCGCCGGGGACGGTGCCGTTGGTGAGCCAGTCCTGGATGGTGTCGGGCTGGGTGGCGGCGTCGATGAGGTGGCGTACGGCGACGAGGCGGAGGCCGGGGTTGTGGCCGTCCTCGGTGCGGCGGATGAGGTCGCGGCAGAGGGCGGTGAGGGTGGCGTGGCCGGCGGGGCGCTGTTCGGGGGTGAGGTACTGGCGGATGATGTGGAGGCCCGCGAAGGCGAGGACGCCCTGGGCGAGGGCGAGGTCGGTCTCGTGCGGGAGGTGGGTGCGGGCGGCTTCGAGGTAGGCGGTGGGGGCGAGTTCCCCGTCGCGGACCATGTCGCGGGCGGCGTTCCAGACGACGGCGCGGGTGAGGGCGTCGGGGATGCCGGAGAGGTCGGTGAGGGCGGTTTCCCAGGAGCGGGGGTCGAGGCGGATCTTGGCGTAGCCGAGGTCGCCGTCGTTGAGGACGAGGAGGGCGGGGCGGTGGCCCGGGCGGGTTTCGGGGGTGCCGTTGTGCGGGACGTCGATCTCGAACCGTTCGCGCAGGGTGAGTGCGTCGGCGCCGGTGTGCGGGTCGGGGGCCCGGTCGTAGGCGCCGACGGCGATGCGGTGGGGGCGGCTGCCCTCGCGGTCGACGGTGAGGGTCCAGGTGCCGTCGGCCTCCTGCACGCGGGAGGTGAGGGTGTCGGCCCCGGTGGTGCGCAGCCAGGCCTCGGCCCAGGCGTGGACGTCGCGGTCGGTGGCGGAGGCCAGGTTGTCGACGAAGTCGGCGAGGGTGGCGTTGGCGAATTTGTGGCGGGCGAAGTGGGCGTTGATGCCGGCCAGGAAGTCCTTCTCGCCGAGCCAGGCGACGAGTTGGCGCAGGGCGGAGGCGCCCTTGGCGTAGGAGATGCCGTCGAAGTTGAGCAGCGCGGACGCGGTGTCGGGGACGGCGTCCGGGTCGGGGGCGACGGGGTGGGTGGAGGGGCGCTGGTCGGCGTCGTATCCCCAGCCCTTGCGGACGACGCCGAAGTCGACCCAGGTGTCGGTGAACCGGGTGGCCTCGGCGAGGGTCTGGTAGCCCATGTACTCGGCGAAGGACTCGTTGAGCCAGATGTCGTCCCACCAGGCGAGGGTGACCAGGTCGCCGAACCACATGTGGGCCATCTCGTGGGCGATGACCATGCCGCGGGTCTGGCGCTCGGTGTCGGTGACGGCGGAGCGGTAGATGAATTCGTCGCGGAAGGTGACGAGGCCGGGGTTCTCCATGGCGCCCGCGTTGAACTCGGGGACGAAGGCCTGGTCGTAGGAGTCGAAGGGGTAGGGCTCGTCGAACTTCTCGTGGAAGCGGTCGAAGCAGGCCCGGGTGATGTCGAGGATCTCGTCGGCGTCGGTGTCGAGGTGGGGGGCGAGCGAGCGGCGGCAGTGGATGCCGAAGGGCAGTCCGGCGTGCTCGGTGGTGACGGAGTGCCAGGGGCCCGCGGCGACGGCGACGAGGTAGGTGGAGATCAGTGGTGTGGCGGCCAGCTCCCAGCGGCCCTGGCCCCGGTGTTCGGCGATGCCGTTGCCGAGGACGGTCCAGCTTTCGGGGGCGGTGACGGTGAGCGCGAAGACGGACTTGAGGTCGGGCTGGTCGAAGGCGGCGAAGACGCGCTGGACGTCCTCCATGAAGAGCTGGGTGTAGACGTAGGTCTCGCCGTCGGCCGGGTCGGTGAAGCGGTGCATGCCCTCGCCGGTGCGGGAGTAGCGCATGGCGGCGTCGACGCGCAGTTCGTGGGCGCCGGGGGTGAGGCCGGTGAGCGGGAAGCGGTTCTCGACGAGGTCGGCGGGGTCGAGGGGGTGTCCGTCGAGGGTGATCGAGCGCAGGGTGGCCGGCTTGAGCTCGACGAAGGTGTCCCCGGCCTCGGCCGCGGTGAACCGGATGACGGTCCGGGAGTCGAAGGTCTCCTCCCCCACGGTCAGGTCGAGGTCGATCGTGTAGTGGTGCACGTCGAGGAACTGGGCTCGGGTCTGCGCTTCGTCGCGCGTCAGTACGGACATGTGTCCATGCTGCCGTACGCGATGGGCCGCCCGCAGTCGGGTTCTCGCACGGCTGAGCGTGGTGCCCGGCCGGTTGGATTTTTCCGCAACCGGCCGGGCGGCGGGAGGCGTCCGGCACGGTGTCGGGCGGGCCGGTCGGGGTGCGGTGGTGGGCAGTGGCCGGAGTGATGACTGGGGTACGCGGTGCTTCCGGTGCTGGGCTGCGCGGTGCTGCCGGCCGCGGGCGCGCTGCTGTCGGCGCGGGGTGCGCGCCGCGAGAGCGTGGGGTGGGTGCTGCCCGCCCTGGTGGGGGTGGGGCCGCTGGTCCTGCCGGGCCGGGCGGGCGGCGGGGCGCCCGGGCCGGTGGGCCGGGGCGGCCATGTGAACGAGTCGGCCGCCACCGGGGTCGTCGTGCCGGCCACGGGGTTCGGGCCGCTGGTGACCGCGGGGGTGGTGCGGTCGGTGCGGCGCGCGGGCGGCGCCGGGCGGATGGTCCCGGGGCGCGGTGCCCGTGTCCCCGCGCGACTGACCGGTGCCGGTCGGCCGGCCCGGCCTGGTGGTCGGTGGTCTGTGATCGTTGGCCGGTGGCCGGTGATCGGCGACCGGTGGTCAGCGGTCGGTGTCGGCGGATTCCTCCGCGATCCGTTCGTGGTGGCGGATGACCTCCGCCACGATGAAGTTCAGCAGCTTCTCGGCGAAGGCCGGGTCGAGGTGCGCGCTCTCCGCGAGCTGCCTCAGCCGGGCGATCTGCCGGCCCTCGCGGGCCGGGTCGGCGGGGGGCAGGTGGTGGGCGGCCTTGAGGTGGCCGACCTGCTGGGTGCATTTGAAACGCTCGGCGAGCATGTGGACCACAGCGGCGTCAATGTTGTCGATGCTCTCGCGCAGCCGGTTCAGTTCCGCGCTCACGGACGCGTCGATGTCACTCGTCGTCATGGTCAGCGAGCTTAGACGGCCGGGCCCGGCGGGATGATCGTCGGCGGATGCTCCGGGTCCGGAACCCGATCGCTCCAGCCGCCGGGGACGTTGCGCCCCTGCTGCTCGCGGAAGCGGACGGGGGCGGTGCCGACCCGGCGGGCGAAGAGCCGGGAGAAGTACGCCGGGTCGTCGTAGCCGACGCGCCGGGCGACGGCGGCGACGGGCAGGTCCGTGGCGGCGAGGAGTTCCTTGGCGCGGCCGAGCCGGATGCCCAGGAGGTAGTCCTTGGGGCTGCACCCGGCGCCCCGCCGCACCGCCGTCCGCAGTTCGGCGGTGGTCATGCCGTGCCGGGCGGCGTGCTCGGCGACCGAAAGTGGCTGGAAGGCGTCCCGGGCGAGGGCCTGCAGGACGGGGTCGCCGTCGGGGCTGACATCGGCGCGGGCCCGCCTGAGCGCGACGAGCAGCTCATGGACGGCGGCACCGGTCTCCACCTCCAGCAGCGGATTGCCTCGGCGGGCCGCGCGGACGATCCGGCTGATCGCGGCACGTGGCGCGGCGGTGTCGGCGAGCGGGACCAGTGGCCGGTCGGGCTCGATGTAGCCGAGTTCGGTGTAGGTGGCGGTGGCGGGGCCGGTGAAGTCGACGAAGCTCTCGTCCCAGCCGGTGCCGGGGTCGGCGCCGTAGTGGTGCGGGGTGCCGGGGGTGAGCCAGATCAGACTGGGCGCGGTGACGGGCACCCGGCGGCCGTCGGACCCGGTGAACCAGCCGCTGCCGGAGTGGACGACGACGGCCACGTGATGGTCCAGGGTGCGCGGGCCGACCGTCGGCAGGGCGCCGTGCTGGAGCCCCACTCCCAGGCAGACCAGGCCCAGCCGGTGGTGGAGCGGGCTGGGGGTGAAGAACCGCATCCAGGTGTGGTACATCGGCGTCCTCACTCCCTCTTCGTGATCGTTGTCGCGCTCTTCATGACCCATGTCGCTCCAGATCGGACGCAGATCAGACGTGGATCAGACACTGGTCCGAACAATTACGTCCAAACAGTAGTGATCTTTGTCCATGGACCGGCCGGACGCCAGGGGGCGAGGGTGGTGGCAACATCCCTCCCGGGTTCGCCCGCTCCGTGGTGCGTGCCGTCGTACGACCCGGGTGCGCGCGTTTCCCGGGGGCCGCACGCACAGGAGAGTACGAGCACGATGGCTGACTTCACCGTGGGGGACGACCACTTCCGGCTCGACGGGAAGCCCGTACGGCTGCTGTCGGGGGCCCTGCACTACTTCCGGGTGCACGAGGCGCAGTGGGACCACAGGCTGTCGATGCTCCGCGCCATGGGCCTGAACTGCGTCGAGACGTACGTACCGTGGAATCTGCACGAGCCGCGGCCGGGCCGGCTGCGGGACGTGGGCGCGCTCGGCCGGTTCCTGGACGCGGCGCAGCGGGCCGGGCTGTGGGCGATCGTGCGCCCGGGCCCGTACATCTGCGCCGAGTGGGAGAACGGCGGTCTGCCGGTCTGGGTGACGGGGCGGTTCGGGCGGCGGGTGCGTTCCCGGGACGAGGGGTATCTGGAGGCGGTGGAGCGCTGGTTCGGCGCGCTGCTGCCGCAGGTGGTGCAGCGGCAGATCGGGCGCGGCGGCCCGGTGATCATGGTTCAGGCGGAGAACGAGTACGGGAGCTTCGGCTCCGACCAGGTCTATCTCCGGCGGGTGGCCGGGATGCTGCGCGAACGCGGGGTGACCGTACCGCTGTTCACCTCCGACGGGCCGGAGGACCACATGCTCACGGGTGGTTCCGTGCCGGGGCTGCTGGCCACGGCGAACTTCGGTTCGGGGGCGCGGGAGGCCTTCGAGGTGCTGCGCCGTCATCAGCCGAGGGGTCCGCTGATGTGCATGGAGTTCTGGTGCGGCTGGTTCGAGCACTGGGGTGCCGAGCCGGTGGTGCGCGCTCCGGAGCCGGCCGCCGAGGCGCTGCGGGAGATCCTGGAGTGCGGGGCGTCGGTGAACATCTACATGGCGCACGGCGGGACGAACTTCGCCGGGTGGGCGGGGGCGAACCGGTCGGGCCCGGTGCAGGACCAGGACTTCCTGCCGACGGTGACCTCGTACGACTACGACGCGCCGGTCGACGAGTACGGCCGGGCGACGGAGAAGTTCCGGCTGTTCCGGGAGGTGCTGGCCGAGTACGCGGACGGGCCGCTGCCCGAGGTGCCGGCCGAGCCGGTGGGGCTGGCGGCACGGGTGCGGGTCCGGCTGACGGGGCGGGCGTCGCTGGACGCGGTGCTGGAGGCGCTGGGCGACGAGGAGGGTGCGCCGTCCGGGATGCCGCCGACCTTCGAGGAGCTGGGCGTCGACCGGGGCCTGGTGCGCTACCGGGTGTCCGTGCCGGGTCCGCGTCAGCCGTACGGGCTGGATGTGACGGGGCTGCGGGACCGGGCCGTGGTGCGGGTGGACGGGGTCCGGGCGGGGGTGCTGACGGCCGAGGACAGTGCCCTGGCGGAGCCGGTGGCCGGGCCCGCGGAGGTCGAGCTGTGGGTGGAGTCGCTGGGGCGGGTCAACTACGGGCCGCGGCTCGGCGAGCCCAAGGGGATCACGGGCGGGATACGGCACGAGCGGCAGTACCTGCACGGGGTGCGGGCGCGGGCGCTGCGGCTGGACGCGTTCGAGGAGCCGGGCGCGGTGGAGCGGGTGACGTTCGACGAGGTCCGGGAGGCCGGTGGGAGCGGGCTGTTCCGGGGGACGTTCGAGCTCGACGCAGTGGCCGGGACCGGTCACGCGGGGCTCGAACTGCCGGGGTGGACGCGGGGATTCGTCTGGGTGAACGGCTTCTGCCTGGGCCGCTACTGGTCGGTGGGCGCGCAGCGGACGCTGTACGTGCCGGGGCCGGTGCTGCGGGAGGGCACCAACGAGGTGTGGGTGCTGGAGGTGGAGGAGGCGGGCTCCCCGTATGCGGAACTGGGCCCGGGGACGCCCGTACGCACGGACGTCCCCGGGGTCGTTCAGGGGTGACTCAGGCCGGGGCCCGGGTCAGAGCGTGGCCGCCGCGGACGCGATGTTGGCGGCGAAGGTCGAGACCTCGCTGTACACGCCGGGGTAGCCGGGCCGGGCGCAGCCGTTGCCCCAGCTGACGATGCCGACCTGGATCCAGGCTCCGGCGTTGTCCTTGCGGAACATGGGGCCGCCGGAGTCGCCCTGGCAGGTGTCCACGCCGCCGGTGCTGACCAGCCCGGCGCAGATCTCGTCGCCGGGGATCAGGTCGCCGCCGTACGCGGCCTGGCACTCGGCGTCGGAGACGAAGGGCACGGATGCCTTCAGCAGGTAGCGCTGCTGGGCGCCGCCCTCGGTGGCCGCGCCCCAGCCGGCGACGGTGAAGGTGCCGTTGTTGTACGCCGTGGTGGTGGCGATCTTCAGGGTCGGCTGGTTGATGGGCTGGGCGAGCTTGATGAGCGCCCAGTCCTTGCCCGCGCCGTTGTAGCCGGGGGCCTGGAGGACCTTGGTGGACTTGACCTTGATCGCGCTGGACGACTGGAGGTCGACGACGCCCCCGGTGGCGGTGATGGAGGTGTTGTTGCCCGAGCCGTCCACGCAGTGCGCCGCGGTGAGAACGATGTCCTTGGCGTACAGGGCGCCGCCGCAGCCCATCGAGAGCCGGACCATGAACGGGAACTCGCCCTGGGCGGCGCGGGTTCCGCCGACGACCGGCTGGGGGGCCGCGGACGCTCCGGCGGGCTGGAGGCTGAAGCCCGCGAGGACGACGGCGGCTATGACGGAACATCTCTTCACGGCACGCAGAAGCTGCTTCAAGGAACTGCCCTCTTTCGTGGGGGGTGTGCCAGGTGGGGGTGCTTGTGGGGGTGCACGGTGGTGCTCGTGGGGAGTACCTGTGCCCGGGCCGGGTCCCGACCGGGAGGGCGCGGCACGATGCCACACCCTGGTCATGGACCCGACAAAGGCACGCTTGGGATTATCGGGAAATGATCACGACCCCCACAAGGATCACTTTCCGGCCAAGATCGACCGCACCCCTGCGGCTACAGTGAAGGCCGGTCGATCCTCGGGGACGGGGGGACATGACGGACGGCAGCAGCCGGACCACCAGCAGCCCGGTGGTCCATGGATTCCCGCACCTCGAAACGGTCCGGTCCGCGATCACCGCGCTGTACCGGCGGCTCTCCCCCGACGGCGTCCGCTCCTACGGCACCAGCCTCGCCGCCGCCGATGCCGCCTTCGGCGACGGGGAGAACCTCTATCTCGGCGCCCAGCGGGTGGCCCGGTCGGTGGTCCAGCACCTGCGGCTGCCGGACGCCCGCATGATCGTCGCCTTCCGCGCGATGGAGCACGCCGCCGAAGTGGAACTCGCCGCCGGGCCCGAGTACTTCGTCCAGCTCAACGACCGTTTCCGCACCCACCGCAGGGACATCGGCGCCGCGCTCGCGCACGAGGTCACCCATGTGCTGCTGCACCGGCTCGGTCTGGCGTTCCCCGGTACGCGGGACAACGAGATCCTCACCGACACCGTGACCACCTACCTGGGCGCGGGCTGGCTGCTGCTCGACGCCTTCCGCGAGGACCCGGTCTCCAGCCAGAAGCTCGGCTATCTCACCCCGGAGGAGTTCGGCTACGTCCTCGCCGAGCGGGCGGCCGTCTTCGGCGAGGACCCGTCGCCGTGGTTCACCAGCCCGCAGGCGTACGAGGCGTTCCGGGCCGGGCGGGAGCGGGCGCTGCAAGACACCCGGGAGCCCCCGCTCGCGGCGGCGGGCCGGTCGGACCGCCGCCGCTACGCGAAGGCCCGGCGCCGCGCCCGGGAGCGGCCGGGCACCCCCGGGGCGCCCGGTGCTCCGTACGCCTTCACGGGCGCACCGGACGCGCTGCGGGTCTCCTTCGCGTGCCCGGTGTGCCACCAGCGCCTCCGCGTCCCGGTGCGCGGCCCGGTCCGGGCCCGGTGCGGGCTGTGCGGGACGGTCCTGGACTGCGACACCTAGTACTCCAGCAGCACCAGGCACCGCCCCCGGCAGCGGTCAACGGCGGGTTACGCGGCCCTGCCGCCGCGCCCCGCCGACGCGCCGCCGCGCCCCTGACCGGAAGAACGCCCGGCGCCCGACGTGCGCGCGCCGGCGCGGCCACGGCCGCCACCGCCCGTGCCCGCGGTACGCCCGCCGCCCGAACCCGCCGTACGGCCGCCGCCCGTGCCCGCCGCGCGGGAAGCCCCGCCCGTACCGGTGCCGCGGGAGGCTCCGCCCGTGGCCCTGGGCTCGCCGCCGCCCTGTCCGCCGCCGCCACCGCGCCGGCCGCGGCCGGCGGAGCGGGTGCGCTGCTTGGGCGGGGTCGGCTGCGGGACCTCGATGACGACCGCGACGCCGGACGGCTCGCGGGCGCCGGTGATCCGGACGAGTTCCTCGTCACCGGAGCTGATCCGGGTGGTCCGCGGGGCGATGCCCGCGTCCGCCATCAGCCGGACCATGTCCCGCTTCTCCTCGGGCAGCACCAGCGTGACGACACTGCCGGACTCCCCCGCGCGGGCGGTGCGCCCGCCCCGGTGCAGATAGTCCTTGTGGTCGGTCGGCGGGTCCACGTTCACGACCAGGTCGAGGTCGTCGACATGGATGCCGCGGGCCGCCACGTTCGTCGCCACCAGCGCGGTGACCTGGCCGTTCTTGAACTGGTCCAGGGTCCGGTTGCGCTGCGGCTGAGAGCGCCCGCCGTGCAGGGCCGCGGCCCGCACGCCGCTGGCGAGCAGCCGCTTGGCGAACCGGTCGGCGGCGCGCTTGGTGTCCACGAACATGATCACCCGGCCGTCCCGGGCGGCGATCATGGTGGCGACGGTCTTCTTGTCGGTCGCGTCGGCCACGTGCAGCACATGGTGCTCCATCGTGGTGACCGCGCCGGCGGACGGGTCCACCGAGTGCACGACGGGATCGGTCAGGAACATCGTGACCAGCCGGTCGATGTTCTTGTCGAGGGTCGCGGAGAACAGCATCCGCTGGCCGTCCGGCTCGACCTGCTTCAGCAGACCGACGACCTGCGGCATGAAGCCCATGTCGGCCATCTGGTCGGCCTCGTCGAGAACGGTGATGGCGACCTGGCCGAGCTCGCAGTCGCCTCGCTCGATGAGGTCCTTCAGCCGGCCGGGCGTGGCGACGAGCACCTCGGTGCCCCGGCGCAGCGCGGCGGACTGCCGGGTGATCGACATGCCGCCGACGACCGTGGCCAGCCGCAGCTGCAGCGCGGTCGCGTACGGCGTCAGCGCGTCGGTGACCTGCTGGGCCAGCTCACGGGTCGGTACGAGCACGAGGGCCAGCGGCGCCTTCGGCTCGGCGCGCCGCCCGGCGGTGCGGGCCAGCAGGGCGAGGCCGAAGGCGAGGGTCTTGCCGGAGCCGGTGCGGCCCCGGCCGAGGATGTCCCGGCCGGCCAGCGAGTTCGGCAGGGTGGCGCCCTGGATCGGGAACGGCTCGGTGACGCCCTGCGCGGCAAGGGTCTTCAGCAGGGCCTGGGGCATGTCCAGCTCGGCGAACGCCTCCACGGCGGGCAGGGCGGGGGTCATGGTCTCCGGCAGGGCGAACTCGCCCTGCGGCGGCGTGGCCCTGCGACGGGACGAGACCTTGCCGGGTCCCTTGCCGGAACCCTTGGCGGTTGCCCTGGCCGGGGCCGCGCCGCGGCCCCTCGACGGGCGGGTGCGGGCGGGCCGGTCCGGGCGTTCGGAGCGGGTCATACGGAATTGCCCTCCTGGGGGATTCCTGAGGAGTTCCGGGGCGTCCGGTGGATTTCCTCGGAACTGCGATGGGACTGCTGGAATGCCGTGGCCGTGCTCGGGCGGATCCGCCCGGCCGGGGCCCTGGGACAGCACAAGCCGGGGCCCGCACC
>NZ_JBHJQP010000011.1:0-77351 GCF_042262625.1 Streptomyces sp. NPDC056347
GGCCGGTCCCGCACGAGGTCAGTCGCGCGGCTCGGAGGCGTCCAGCATGGCCTCGCGGTCCACGACCTTGATCCGCTCGCGGCCCTGCTCCGCGCCCAGCGCCTGCTCGTGGGCGTCCAGGCGGTGCCAGCCCTCCTTGGTGGTGTAGCGGATGCCGCGGTCCTCCAGGAAGGCGGTCACGGCCTCCGGCTCGGGGCGGACGGGCGCGGCCAGCCGGCCCTCGGCGCGGTCCTCCAGAAGGCAGGCCACCGTCTCGTTGGCGTCGCCCTTGGTGTGGCCGATCAGCCCGACCGGGCCGCGCTTGATCCACCCGGTGACGTACACCGAGGGCAGGTGCTCCCCGCCGTCCATGACCCGGCCCGCGGCGTGCGGGACCGTGCCGGAGACCACGTCGAACGGGAGCTTCGGGAGCTCCTGGGAGTAGTAGCCGACCGCGCGGTAGACGCTCTGCACGTCCCAGTCGGTGAAGGTGCCGGTGCCCTTGACGTTGCCGGTGCCGTCCAGCTCGGTCCGCTCGGTGCGCAGGCCGACGACCCGGCCGTCCTCGCCGAGGACCTCCACCGGGGACTCGAAGAAGTGCAGGAACAGCTTGTGCGGCCGGTCGCCGGCGTCGCGGATGGCCCAGTTCTCCAGGGTGGAGGCGACCATGTTGGCCTGCTTGTTGTTGCGCCGGGTCTCGATCGAGCCCGCGTCGTACTCGATGTCCTCGGGGTTGACGATGACCTCGATGTTCGGCGAGTGGTCCAGCTCCCGCAGCTCCATCGGGCTGAACTTGGCCTGCGCGGGGCCGCGCCGTCCGAAGACGTGCACCTCCAGCGCCTTGTTGGCCTTGAGGCCGTCGTAGACGTTCGCCGGGATCTCGGTGGGCAGCAGCTCGTCGGCCGTCTTGGCGAGGACGCGCGCCACGTCCAGCGCCACGTTGCCGACGCCGAGCACGGCCACCTTCTCGGCCTCCAGGGGCCAGGTGCGCGGGACGTCCGGGTGGCCGTCGTACCAGGAGACGAAGTCGGCGGCGCCGTACGAACCGTCCAGTTCGTGGCCCGGGATGCCGAGCGCGCGGTCGGCGTCGGCGCCGGTGGAGAAGATCACCGCGTCGTAGAAGGAGCGCAGGTCGTCCAGGCCGATGTCGTTCGGGTAGTCGACGTTGCCGAACAGGCGCAGCTGGGGCTTGTCGAGCACCTGGTGCAGCGCCTGGACGATGCCCTTGATCCGCGGGTGGTCAGGGGCCACGCCGTAGCGGATCAGGCCGAAGGGGGCGGGCATCCGCTCGAACAGGTCGATCGAAACACCCGGGTCCTGGGCGGCGTCGGATTTCAGCAGCGCGTCCGCCGCGTAGATGCCGGCGGGGCCGGCTCCGACTATGGCGACACGGACGGGGCGGGTCATCAGGTGCTGGTCCTTAGAACGAACTGGTGCGGTCTGTGCAGTTCAGGGTAAAGGTAAGGCTGGACTTACCGCCCCTGCGGTCACGTTAGCCGCTGCCCGCCGGCCTGCCCCGACCGGTTCGCCCTGCGAGACGCCGCATCCCGCCGGCCGGCATCCGGGGCGGCTCCCGGTGGCGGCCGGGTGGCACTCGGGGCGATTCGCCCGACCGCGCGGGGTTCGCTCGAAGAATCGGACAAATGATGGCAAAGTGACCCACATGGATGATCGGGTAGCGGGTGCCCTGTCACTCCCGGACGACTGGCCCGCCCACCCGGACCTCAGTCTCGCCCTGAACCGTATGGGCAGCTTCGACTGGGATCTCGACAGCGGCTTCCTGCACATGGACCGGCCCGCGCTGGACGTGTTCGACCTGCGGCCGGAGGAGTACGACAGCCGGCCGGAATCGCTCGCGGTCCGGGTTCCGCCGGACGAGGGCGAACGGCTCGACGGCATGGTCGCGCGGGCGCTGAAGGGCGGGCAGGCCAATTACGGCGCGTACTTCCGGATCAGGCGGCGCGACGGCGGTCTGCGCTGGACGCACACCCAGGGCTTCATCCGGCGCGACGCGGAGGGCCGCGCGCGCCGCATCATCGGCATCGTCCGCGACGCGACCCAGGAACTGGCCGACTCCACCGCCCGCCGCGAACTGGACCTGGAGCGGCGCCGCCGCACCAGCCTGGTGGACGGCACCACGGCCGCCCTGGCGCACGCCCGGACCGTCGCGGACGTGATCGAGGTGCTGAAGAACTCCCAGGGCCTGGCGCTCCTGGGCGCGACCAGCCTGGTGATGGGGCTGATGGAGTCCGGGCGCATCCATCTGGTGGCCGACGGCCCGGAGGACTCGTTCGTGCCGGGCACCCGGTACACCCGCACGGACGAGCAGTACCCGATGAGCGAGGTGGTGCGCACGCTCGCACCGCGCTTCATCGAGTCCGCCGCCGACTTCGCCGCCTCGTACCCGATCCTGTGGCCGCACATCAGTCACCTCGGGATCACCTCGGCCGCCTATCTGCCGCTGATCGCCCAGGCCAGGCCGATCGGCGCGCTCGGCCTGCTCTACAGCGACAAGGACGGCTTCACCCCGGACGAACGCAATCTGCTGGTCGCGCTCGGCAGCTCGATCGCGCAGAGCCTCCAGCGGGCCATGCTCTACGAGCAGGAGCACGATCTCGCCGAGGGCCTCCAGCAGGCGATGCTGCCGCGCAGGATCCCGGACGTGCCCGGCGCGCAGATCGCCGTCCGCTACCGCTCGGCCCGGCTGGGCCGGGACATCGGGGGCGACTGGTACGACGTGATCCCGCTGCCCGGAGGCCGGGTCGGCGCCGTCATCGGGGACGTGCAGGGCCACGACACCCATGCGGCGGCCGTCATGGGGCAGCTGCGCATCGTGCTGCGGGCCTACGCGGCCGAGGGGCACAGTCCCGCGACGGTGATGGCGCGGGCCTCGGTCTTCCTGCACGAGCTGGACACCGACCGTTTCGCGACCTGCACCTACGCGGAGGCCGACCTGACGACCGGGGTGGTGCAGCTGGTCCGGGCCGGGCACGTCGACCCGCTGGTGCGCGAGAGCGACGGCCACTGCCGCAGGCTTCCCGCGGAGGGCGGCCTGCCGCTGGGGCTCTCGGCCGAGTTCGGGCGGCTGGAGTACCCGGTCAGCACCATGGAACTGGACCCCGGCCAGACGCTGGTGCTGTTCACCGACGGGCTCGTGGAGCTGCCGGGCGCCGATCTCGACGAGGGTGTACAGCTGCTCACCGCCATGGTGCGCAACGGTCCGCAGGACCTCCAGCGGCTCGCCGACCGGCTCTGCGCGGCGGTCGACGAGCGCGGCGGCGAGGACGATGTCGCGGTCCTGCTGCTGCGCCGCAAGGTCGCGCACGCCCCGCAGCCCGGCGGGCGCCTCCAGCAGCACGTCGCGCAGAGCGACCCGGAGGCGCTCAGCTCCGCCCGCCACATGATCAGGGCGGCGGTACGCGCCTGGGGCGCCAAGGAGCGGGCCGACGAGATCGAACTGGCCGCCGACGAGCTGATCACCAACGCGCTCATGCACACCGACGGCGGGGCCATCGTCACGATCCGGGTGCTCGCCGGTCCCGAGCGCCGCCTGCGGGTCGACGTCGAGGACCGCTCCAGCGCCCTGCCGAGGAGGCGCGACGCGGGGGACACCGGGGTGTCCGGACGGGGGCTGATGCTGGTGGACCGGCTGGCCGACCTGTGGGGCGTGGAACCCCGCGGCAGCGGCAAATGCGTCTGGTGCGAGTTCGTCATCCCGGCACACGAGTGACCGTCCCCGGCCCCCGGCACCCGAGTGACAGCCTGTGCCGCTCCCGGCCCCCGAGCGGCAGCCGGTGCCCCTCCGGTACCCGAGCGGCAGTGGTGACCTCCCGGCACCCGAGTGATGCCGCACGCCGCCCTGCCGGACCATAACGGATCACTACATGTCTGTACTTGACCGTAACCGACCGTAGGGATTGACTGCGGTCTCGTCGGTGCTGTCTCCCGACGCCATCCCGGCACCACCTCGACCACGGCTCGACGACAGGAGGACCCGTTGGACACCGAGCTGCTGGCCCCGCTCGACCTGGCCTTCTGGCACCTCGAATCCGCCGCCCATCCGATGCACCTCGGCGCGCTCGCCGTCTTCGAGCCGGCCCCGTCCCCCGAGGGGGAACCGGGCCCGGACGCGGAAGCCGTGCTGGCCCTGCTGGGCAGCCGGGCCGCGGCCGTTCCCCGGCTGCGGATGCGGGTCAGGGACGTACTGCTGCCGGTCGGCGGGGCCGCCTGGTTCGCCGACCCGGACTTCGACGTCCGGCGGCACGTGCGCCGGGTGCGGCTGACCGGGGCCGAGGCGCGGGAGGAGAACGGCGGCTTCACGGCCGGCGCCACCCGGCTCGCCGGTGAGCTGATGGAACGCCCCCTCGAACGGGGGCTGCCGCCCTGGCAGATGTACCTGATCGACGGCGTGCGCGGCGGTCCCTTCGCGGTACTGGTCAAGCTCCACCACGCGCTGGCCGACGGCATGCGCGCGGTCGCCATCGGGTCCGGGATCTTCGACGAGATCGCCGCCGCCGGGCGGCCCCCCGACCGCCGGGCACGCCCCGTCCCGCCCCGCTCCTGGCTGCCGGGCCCGCTCGCGCTGCGCCGGATCGAGGACCTCGGGCGGGCCTTCGGTGTCGGCGCCTCCATGGTGCGGGCCAGCCGCCTCGACCCGCGCGGCGCACCCGCGCTCACCGCACGCTCCAGCGGCACCCGGCGACTGGCCACCGCCGACCTGGACCTCGATGCCCTCCGCCGCATCCGCCGCGCCGCGGGCGGCACCGTCAACGACATCCTGCTCGCGGTCGTCGCCGGGGCGCTGCGCCGCTGGATGCACGAGCGCGGCGATCCGCCGCCCGGCCAGGACCCGCGCGCCCTGGTTCCGGTCTCGCGCCGCAGGCCCGGCCGGGCCGCGGCGGGCGGGAACCTGCTCTCCGGCTATCTGCTCGACCTCCCGGTCCGCGACCCCGACCCCTGGCGGCGGCTCGGCGCCGTACGCGCCGCCATGGACCGCAACAAGGCCGCGGGTCCGCTGCGCGGCGCCGGGGCGGTCGCCGTCCTCGCCGACCAGCTCCCCTCGCTCGCCCACCGCTTCGGCGCGCCGCTCGCCGGGGGCGCGGCCAGGATGCTCTTCGACGTCCTGGTCACCAGCGTGCCCCTGCCGCGCTCGGCGCTCTCGCTCGGCGGCTGCCCGCTGCGCGCCGTCTACCCGATGGCTCCGCTGGCCCGCGGCCAGGCCCTCGCCGTCGCGCTCGCCACCTACGGCGGCCGGGTGCGGGTCGGGCTGGTCGCCGACGGCGAGGCACTGCCCGATCTGGAACGGCTGGCGCGCTGCGCCGACGAGGAGGTCGCGCGGCTGCTCGCCCTGCTGCCGCCCGCCGCGGCCCTGAGTCCTCGCCCCGTCGAACGGCCATAGATCGGACAGATTTCCCGGTAGGTGCCGGATTCGGTGGTGCCTGGGGTGTTGACGTGCCCAAGTGATCCGATGAATATTCGCTGTGTGCAAGAAGCGATCATCGGGGAGGGCGGCGGAAGCATGCGGCGCAGCACGCTGGGAAACAGCGCGGTGGAGGTAACCGAGCTGTCCTTCGGGGCGGCCGCCATCGGCAACCTCTACACCGCCGTCGACCCGGACCGGGCCGCCGCCGCCGTCGACGCAGCCTGGGGCGAGGGCGTCCGCTACTTCGACACCGCGCCGCACTACGGGCTCGGCCTCTCCGAACGACGGCTGGGCGAGGCCCTGCGCGACCGGCCCCGCGACGCGTTCGTCCTGTCCACGAAGGCGGGCCGGGTCCTCGACCCGCTCCCCGCCGGGGCCACCCACGAAACCGGCCCCGACCGGCTCAGCGAGGGCTTCGCCGTCCCCGCCACCCACATCCGGCGCTGGGACTTCAGCGCGGAAGGCGTACGCCGGAGCATCGAGGAGAGCCTGGAACGGCTCGGCCTCGACCGCATCGACATCGCCTATCTCCACGACCCGGACGACCACGCCGAAGCGGCCTTCCACCAGGCCTATCCGGAGCTGGAGAAGCTGCGTGCCGAGGGCGTCGTCCGAGCCATCGGCGCCGGGATGAACCAGACCGCCATGCTGACCCGCTTCCTCCGCGACACCGACGCCGACGTGGTGCTCTGCGCCGGGCGCTACACCCTCCTCGACCAGTCCGCGCTCGACGAACTGCTGCCCGAGGCCGCCGCCCGGGGCCGCGGTGTGGTCGTCGGCGGGGTCTTCAACTCCGGGCTGCTCGCCGACCCGCGCCCCGGCGCCACCTACGACTACACCGCGGCCCCCCGCACCCTCCTGGACCGGGCCCTGCGCATCAA
This sequence comes from Streptomyces sp. NPDC056347, assembly GCF_042262625.1. Classification (NCBI taxonomy): domain Bacteria; kingdom Bacillati; phylum Actinomycetota; class Actinomycetes; order Kitasatosporales; family Streptomycetaceae; genus Streptomyces; species Streptomyces sp. NPDC056347. The sequence continues at coordinate 6,283 of NZ_JBHJQP010000011.1, forward strand.
GGCCGTCACCGAACGCCATGGCGTCCCGCTGCGGGCCGCCGCCCTCCACTACCCGCTCGCCCACCCCGCCGTCGCCACGGTCCTCGTGGGCACCCGCTCCCCGGACGAGGTCCGCGACGCCGCCGCCCTGCTCCGCCGCCCCGTCCCGGACCAGCTCTGGGAGGAGCTGCGCGCCGAGGGCCTGCTCACCGAGAACGGACACTGACGCCATGAGGATCGCCCTGCACACCAAGGTCCGCGCCGACCGCATCGAGGAGTACGAGGCCGCGCACCGCGAGGTCCCGGCCGAACTCACCGCCGCGATCCGGGCCGCGGGCGCCACCTCCTGGACGATCTGGCGCAGCGGCACCGACCTCTTCCACGTCATCGAATGCGCGGACTACGCCGCACTCCTCGCCGAACTGGAGCAGCTCCCCGTCAACGTGGCCTGGCAGGCCCGGATGGACGAACTGCTCGACGTCTCCCACGACTACTCCGCCGAGGGCGCCGAGGCCGGCCTCCCGGTCGCCTGGGAGCTGTGACATGACCGGGGAACGGCGCATCGTCGACGCCCACCACCATGTGTGGGACCTCGCGGTGCGCGACCAGGACTGGATCACCGGCGAGGAACTCGCCCCCCTGCGCCGCGACTTCACCCTCGCCGACCTGGAGCCCGAGGCCCGCGCCGCCGGGGTGCGGGCCACCGTCCTCGTCCAGACCGTCACCGTCGCCGAGGAGACCCCCGAATTCCTGGCCCTCGCCCAGGACAGCGACCTGGTCGCCGGGGTCGTCGGCTGGTGCGACCTGACCGCACCGGACGTCGCCGACACCCTGGCCGCCCTGCGCGAGCTCCCCGGCGGCGACCGGCTCGCCGGCATCCGCCACCAGGTCCAGGGCGAACCCGACCCGGGCTGGCTGCTCCGCCCCGACGTACTGCGCGGGCTGCGTGCCGTCGCCGACGCCGGACTCGTCTACGACCTCGTCGTCCGGGCCCACCAGCTGCCCGCCGCCGCCCGGGCCGCGGCGCTGCTGCCCGGGCTGACCTTCGTCCTCGACCACGCGGGCAAACCCCCCGTCGCCTCCGGCGCACTGCACCCCTGGGCCGACGACGTACGGGCCCTGGCCGCACGCCCCAACACCGTCTGCAAACTCTCCGGCCTGGTCACCGAGGCCGATGTGCGCGAGTGGACCGTGCGGGACCTGCGCCCGTACGCCGACACCGTCCTGGACGCCTTCGGGCCCGACCGGCTGATGTTCGGCTCGGACTGGCCCGTCTGCCGGCTGGCCGCGACGTACGGGGAGGTCGTCGACACCGCGCACGACCTCGTCGACACCCTCACCGAGGACGAGCGGACGCGTGTCCTGGCCACCACCGCCGAGCGGGTCTACCGGCTCTGACAGACGCTCCGCCGGGCCCTTCGGCAGTCCGGAACCATGCCCGGACAGCCGGAGGCCGAAGCCCCGCGGATCCTCTTCGGCGGCCATCCGGCCGGGCAGGAGACCGGCCGCGTCCCGCCGCTCGGCACCGGCGTGCTCGAGACCGCAGCCCCGCCGCCCACCACCCCGCACGGCGCGAAGGCGACCACCCCGCCAAGCTCGCCGGCAAGGAGTTCGGGGCGGAGAAGGAGACCGGGACGCGGATCCACGGACGCGCCGGCGAACCGTGCCCCGTCCGGGGCGGCACCAGCGGCGAGGTGCCGTTGGCCGACTCCTCGCTCCAGTACCGTCCGGCCTGCCGGACCGGCGGCGGACAGCTCGCCGACCGCCGTCCGTCCCGACTGCTCGAATGATCGTCCGCGGACGGAGATTCCGCGGCCCGACCGGTCCCTCCGGCCCGGTGCGCGCTCTACACTCCGGCCATGCTCCGCGTACTCGCCGTCGACGACGAAGAACCCGCCCTGGAGGAACTCCTCTACCTCCTGCGCGCCGACCCCCGCATCCGCAGTGCCGAGGGGGCCACCGGAGCCACCGAGGCGCTGCGCCGCATCGGCGGAGCCGTGGACGCGGGCCCGGACGATCCGGCCGCCATCGACGTCGTCTTCCTGGACATCCACATGGCCGGCCTCACCGGCCTGGACGTCGCCCAGCTGCTCGCCGGGTTCGCCGCACCGCCGCTCATCGTCTTCGTCACCGCCCACGAGGGCTTCGCCGTCCAGGCCTTCGATCTCAAGGCCGTCGACTACGTACTCAAACCCGTACGCCGCGAACGGCTGGCCGAAGCGGTGCGCCGGGTCGCCGAACAGGTCGGCGACCGCACCGCGCCCGTGCTCGACACCCCGGGCGACCAGATCCCGGTGGAGCTCGGCGGAGTCATCCGGTTCATCCCCGTCGACGACATCGCCTACGCCGAGGCCCAGGGCGACTACGCCCGGCTGCACACCGCCACCGGCAGCCACCTCGTCCGCGTACCGCTCACCACCCTGGAGGAGCGCTGGCGTGCGCGCGGCTTCGTCCGCATCCACCGCCGCCACCTGGTGGCACTCGGCCGGATCGACGAACTGCGCCTCGACGCGGGCAGCATGAGCGTCCGCATCGGTGCCGCCGAACTCGCCGTCAGCCGCCGCCACACCCGCGCCCTGCGCGATCTGCTGATGCGCCAGACCGGGCGCTGACCACCCGCTTACCGGAGTCCGGCCTTCCCACGAAGGTCCGGTGCTGCGTACACTCCGGGCCCATGTCCGCAGAGCCAGCGCCCCGGCGCGAAGTGGTGACGGGGGAGCCCCGGCGGGTGCGCCCGCTGCCGCGCTACCGCACCCAGTCGGAGATCGACGAGCAGACCGCGCTCGGCGGCGCGTACGTCCGCTCGCTGATGCGCGGCCAACTGCGGGCCGGACTCACCGCTTTCACCGTGCTCGCCGTGGTCGTCGCCACCCTGCCGCTGGTCTTCGAGGCCCTGAACAGCTCCGCGCTGGTCTGGGCGGTCCTCGGCTTCGCCGCCTACCCGCCGCTCACCCTGATCGCCTGGTGGTACGTGCGCCGGGCCGAGCGCAACGAGCGCGACTTCGCCCGGCTCGTGGAAGGCCGCCCCGCTCCGTGAGCCGTACGTACGCGGTGGCGGCGGTCGCCGTCGTCGTCCTCGCCACCCTGCTCGTCGGCGGATTCGGACTGCGCATCTCCCGCACCACCTCCGACTTCTACGTCGCCTCGCGCACCGTACGCCCCCGGCTCAACGCCGCCGCCATCAGCGGCGAATACCTCTCCGCCGCCTCCTTCCTCGGGATCGCCGGACTGGTGCTCGTGCACGGCCCCGACATGCTCTGGTACCCGGTCGGCTACACCGCCGGATACCTGGTGCTCCTTGTCTTCGTGGCCGCGCCGCTGCGCCGCTCCGGCGCGTACACCCTGCCCGATTTCGCCGAGGGACGGCTGGAATCGCGGCAGGTACGCCGGCTGGTCAGCGTCTTCGTGGTCGCCGCGGGCTGGCTCTATCTCGTCCCGCAGCTCCAGGGCGCGGGCCTCACCCTCAAGATCCTCACCGGGGCGCCCGGCTGGCTCGGCGACGTGCTCGTCGCCTCCGTCGTCGTCATAGCCGTGGCCGCGGGCGGCATGCGCTCCATCACCTTCGTCCAGGTCTTCCAGTACTGGCTGAAGCTGACCGCGCTCCTGGTCCCCGCGATCTTCCTGGTGCTCGCCTGGCGGGGCGACGGCAGCCCCCGGGTCACCTTCACCGAACAGCTCCCCGTCTTCCGCGCCGAACATCCCATGTACGCCACCTACGGGCTGATCGTCGCGACCTTCCTCGGCACCATGGGCCTGCCGCACGTCGTCGTCCGCTTCTACACCAGCCCCAACGGCCGCGACGCCCGCCGCACCACGGTCGCCGTCCTCGCCCTCGTCGGCGTGTTCTACCTGCTGCCCCCGGTCTACGGGGCACTCGGCCGCCTCTACGCCCCCGAGCTGGTCCACGGCGGGGACGCGGACGCCGCCGTCCTGCTGCTGCCCGGCCGGGTCATCGGCGGTCTCGGCGGAGACCTGCTCGGCGCACTCGTCGCGGGCGGCGCCTTCGCCGCGTTCCTCTCCACCGCCTCCGGGCTCACCATGGCCGTCGCCGGCGTCATCACCCAGGACGTGCTCCCCTCGCGCGGGGTACGGCACTTCCGGCTCGCCACGGTCCTCGCCACATCCGTCCCGCTGGCCGGCTCGCTGCTGGTCAGCCGGGTGCCGGTGGCCGACTCCGTGGCCATGGCGTTCGCGGTCTCCGCCTCGTCCTTCTGCCCTCTGCTCGTCCTCGGCATCTGGTGGCGGCGGCTCACCCCGCCCGGAGCCATCGCCGGACTGCTCCTCGGCGGCGGCTCCGCGTTCCTGGCCGTCACCATCACCGTCAGCGGTGCGGTGCGGCCGCCCGGCTGGCCGCACGCCCTGCTCGCCTGGCCCGCCGTCTGGTCGGTGCCGGTCGGCTTCCTCGCGATGATCCTGGTGTCCCTCGCCACCCCCGGCCGGATACCCCCCGGCACCAACGCCGCCATGACCCGCTTCCACCTGCCGGAAGCGCTGACCTCCGGGAGACACCGATGACCGGAGCCGGCTGGGCGGCAGTCGTCCTGCTCGCCCTCCTGCTGCTCGGCGCCGGATACCTGCTCGGCCGCCGCACCGCCCGCCCCCTGCGCACCAGTGACGTCGGCACGCCCGTCGAGCACGCCACCTTCGAGACCCTGCACACCGCCTCGCTCGCCGCGCCCCCGCTGCGCGCCGGGCTCACCGAGGAGAGCGCCCGCAAGGCCGCCCGGCGACTGCGCTCCCTGCTCGGCACCGACGCCCTCTGCCTCACCGACCGCGACCGGGTGCTCGTCTGGGACGGCGAGGGCGAGCACCACGGCCGCCAGGTGATGGACCAGGTACGCGAACTGCTCGCCAACGGACGGGACACCGCCTTCCACAGCGACTGCGACGACCTCGACTGTCCGCTGCGCTGGGCCGTCGCCGTACCGCTCACCGTCGACAACCGGGTGCTGGGCAGCCTGGTCGCCTACGCGCCCCGCGAATCCGCGGTCCTGGCCAGGGCCGCCGGAGAGGTCGCCCGCTGGGCCTGCGTACAGTTGGAACTCGCCGAACTCGACCGCTCCCGCACCCAGCTCATCGAAGCCGAGATCCGGGCGCTGCGGGCCCAGATCTCCCCGCACTTCATCTTCAACTCACTCGCGGCCATCGCCTCGTTCGTCCGCACCGATCCCGAACGGGCCCGCGAACTCCTGCTGGAATTCGCTGACTTCACCCGCTACTCCTTCCGTCGCCACGGCGACTTCACCACCCTGGCCGACGAACTCCACTCCATCGACCAGTACCTGGCGCTCGTGCGGGCCCGGTTCGGTGAACGCCTCGCCGTCACCCTCCAGATCGCCCCCGAGGTGCTGCCCGTCGCCCTGCCGTTCCTCTGCCTCCAGCCCCTCGTCGAGAACGCCGTCAAGCACGGCCTCGAAGGGGCGGTGCCCGGCGCCGAGGAGGAGCGGACCTCGACCCGGATCACCATCAGCGCCTTCGACGCCGGCGCCGAGGCCGAGGTCGTCATCGAGGACGACGGCACCGGCATGGACCCGGAACGGCTGCGCCGGATCCTGCGCGGCGAGGGCGGCCGCTCCACCGGCATCGGCCTCCTCAACGTCGACGAACGGCTCCGCCAGGTCTACGGCGACGACTACGGACTCGTCATGGAGACCGGTGTCGGCGCCGGGATGAAGATCACCGTACGACTGCCGAAGTACCGTGCCGGAGTGCACGGCTCCTGACCGGCGGCACTCAGTGGAGATGGATCGCCAGATGACCGAGCGGCAGCCCCAGCTGCCAGGCCGGAGTCCAGACCTGGGCCGCGTCCTGGGCCGCATCACCCCGCTCCGGCCACTCCTGCGGCGGGTCCGGGAGCGGTGTGCCGATCGCGTCCAGGTCGGCCGCGAGCAGCTCGGTCTCCTCCAGCCACCGCCAGGCCGCCCGGGCCAGCCGCAGATCGGGGCCGCGGCCGTCCGCCCCGTGGGCCGGGGCCGCGCCGAGCGCGTCGAGCCGCTCACGGACCCAGCCGCACCAGGCCGCCCCGTACGCCGTCAGCAGCATCAGCTCGTCCAGCCGGGACGCGGGCAGCGCGTCGGGCACCGCACCGCCGGAGAGGAAGACCGTGAGCGCCAGGGCGTCGCGCCCGGCCCGGTACTCCAGTGTGGACGGCTCCATCAGATCGCCGGTCCGCAGCATGCCGTCGGCGACGTACTCCGCGTACATCCAGTCCATCGGGACCAGCAGCCCGCCACCACTGGTTCCGTCCTGACGCTCCGGGCGCATCCCGTCTCGCCTCTTTCTCTGTTCGGTACCGCGCTTCAGGGAGCATTGAACCGGGGGAGTGCGCCCCGCGTGGCCAGAAGTACAGGATCCGTCAGGACCGGCTCCGTTCACGACACGAGGATGCGATGACCGCCGACCCCGGGGAGGGCACGCACGTGCGGCATGTGCTCGGCGCCTATGTGCTCGACGCGCTCACGGCCGGCGAGACCCGCGAGGTCTCCCGGCACCTTCAGTCCTGCGACCGCTGCGCCGCCGACTACGTGGCGGCCGCGGAGGCGGTCTCGCTGCTCGCCCTGCTGCGCGAGGAGGACCTGCTCGAGTAGCCGGGCAGGCTGCCGGAGAGCCGGCGCAGCGCGTAGTAGGACCGGGACTTGACCGTGCCGGGCGGAATGCCGAGCACCCGGGCCGTCTCGTCGACGGTGAGGCCGCGGAAGTACATCTGGACGAGCACCGCGCGGTGCTCCGGGCTCAGCGTGCGCACGGCCTCGCGCACATCGAGCGCGCAGACGGTGGCCTCGGCGGTGTCGGTGCAGGTGGCGGTGGTCTCCAGCACCGCGTCGCCGACCTCGGCCGGCCGGGCCTGCCGGGACCGGCGGGCGTCGATCGCCAGCCGTCGCGCCACCGTGAAGAGCCAGGGCCGCATCGACTCGTACGGGGCGTCGAAGGCCTCCGGGTGCTGCCAGGCCCGTACCAGCGTCTCCTGGAGCAGGTCCTCGGCCCGCTGGCGGTCGCCGAAGGTCAGGCCCAGCAGGAAGTGGAGCAGGGCGGGCCCGTGTTCCCGCTGGAGCGCCGCGAGGGCCCGCTCGTCGGTCGTCGTGGTGGTCATCGTGAACGCCCTTTCCGCCGAGGCCCCTGCCGCCGTACTGCCGATTCGCGTATCCGAACGCATCCGAGCGCCGAGGAACAGGCGGCGGGCGGGTCCGTGCGACGAGCGGTCGCACAGTGCGGCGAGTGGTGCGGTGAACGGTCGGGCGGCGGTGCCCCGGGCCCCGGGCGGCCGTGGGTACGACCGCCCGGGCATCCGGTCAGCGCTGGTCCGCGGCCGGTCCCGGCGCCTTGGCCAGCTCCGACTTCCGGTACGAGTAGCCGAAGTAGATGACCAGACCGATCAGGAACCACACCACGAAGCGCACCCAGGTCTGCCACTGGAGGAAGGTGATCAGCCAGATGGAGAACACCACCCCGAGGGCCGGGACGAACGGCATGCCGGGGGTACGGAAGGTGCGCGGCAGCTCCGGCCGCTTGTAGCGCAGCACGATCACCGCGATGCACACCACCACGAAGGCCAGCAGAATGCCGATGTTCGTCAGCTCGGCGGCCTCGCCGATCGGCAGGAACCCGGCGATCAGCGCAGAGGCGAAGCCGACGATCCAGGTCACCCGGGTCGGTACGTGCCGGGTCGGATGGGTCTTGGCGAACCACTTCGGCAGCAGCCCGTCGCGGCTCATCGCGAACCACACCCGGGTCACGCCCAGCATGAAGGTGAACATCACGGTGAGGATGCCGATGATCGCGCCCACCGCGATCACATCGGCGAGGCTGCTGAGCCCCACCGACTTGAACGCCGTGGAGAAACCGGACTCCGGATCGATGTCCTTGTAGTTCTGCATCCCGGTCAGCACCAGGCACGCCGCCACGTACAGCACCATCGAGATCGCCAGCGAGTAGATGATCGCCTTCGGCATGTGGCGCTGGGCGTCCTTGGACTCCTCGGCCGCGGTCGACATGGCGTCGTACCCGAAGACCGCGAAGAACACCGTCGCCGCCCCGGTGAAGGCCCCGCCCACCCCGAACGGGAAGAACGGGGTGTAGTTGGAGGTGTTGATGTGGAACAGCCCGACGCCGATGACCAGCAGGACGACCAGCACCTTCAGGACCACCACGACCGTCTCGAAACGGGCCGCGTTCTTGATGCCGAGGGTCAGCAGGTACGCGATGAGCAGGCAGAGCAGCGAGGCGAACAGGTCCACCTTGTGGCCGCCGCCGGTGCCGGGCGCGCCCAGCATCCACTTCGGCACGTCGAGACCGACCTCGCCGAGCAGAAAACTGAAGTAGCCGGAGATGCCGATCGCGACCACCGCCACGATCGCCGTGTACTCCAGCAGCAGGTCCCAGCCGATGAACCACCCCACCAGCTCACCGAGCACCGCGTATCCGTAGGTGTACGCGGAACCGGCCTTCGGGATCAGGCCCGCGAACTCGGCGTAGCTGAAGGCGGCCGCCGCGCTCGCCACGCCCGCGATGAGGAACGAGACCAGCACGGCGGGCCCGGCGGTGCCGTTGGCCACCGTACCGGCGAGGGTGAAGATACCCGCGCCGATGATGCCGCCCACGCCGATGGCGGTGAGCTGCCACAGCCCGAGCGTTCTGGTGAGCTGGGTGGCGGCTTCCCCCGCGGGCCCTTTCTCGTCGATCTGCTCGATCGGCTTGCGACGCAGTACACCCTCGCCCACTCGGAGCCTTGCCATGAGTCACCTTTCCACCGGCGGCAGTCCCTGACGGGCGCTCATGATGGCTCAGGCGGGGCCGGTGTGGAAGACGGCGTGCCGTTCGACGGAACGGATGATTCCGCATCTTTCCGGTGGAATGTCCGGACAGGTCCGTGCGGGTGCGTCCCGGCGCCCCGGCATCCGGTCCGTCCCGGTTCGGCGCGTCATCGTCACGGGACCACCGTGACGGGCCAGCGGCCCGCCTTCACCAGCCGCACCGCGACCGAGCCGATGAAGCGGTGGCCGGCCGACTCCGATGCGCCCACGACCACGGCGTCGGCCTTCAGCTCGTCGGCCGCGGACACCAGCCCGTTGTACGGATCACCGCGGAAGGTGTGGAACTCCCAGCGCACGTCCCAGGTGTCCTTGATCCGGTCGGTCGCCTCGCGGATCTCGTCCACCAGCCCCTGGGCGACCTCGCCGGTGGTGTCGGCGATCGGAGCGCCGAGCGCGGCCCCGGCGGGGATCACGGGCTGGACGTAGACCAGGGCGAGCACGGCGCCCTGGCGACGGGCGAGACCGGCCGCGTACGCGGCGGCCCGCATGGAGGAATCGGAACCGTCCAGGCCCGCGACGATCACTTTCGGACCGTCTGTGCCACGTTCGAACTGATGAGGCTGCCGTTCTGTCACGGCAGTGAGGCTATCCGCTGGCTTTCCGGCAGGCGGAGAGGGGGCGGAACGACGGTCGCCCCGGGTCCTGGGAAGGACCCGGGGCGACTCTCCGTCCGTTCCGCACCGCCCCTGCCGTCAGTGCGGTCCTCTCTTCTCGCGGTGACGTGCCATCAGGACGGCTCCGGCGACGGCGGCCACTGCCAGCGCCGTCCCGGCCGCCGTCGTGGCGGTGCTCATCATGGTGGTGCCGCCGGGCCCGCCGCGCGCCTCGGCCGGTGCCGTCGGGGCCCCGGCGATCGTCAGCGCTGCCTTCGCCGTGGTGGCGGGCGACGTGCCGCAGATGAACGTCACCTCGTAGGAGGCGCCGGGCTTCGCGTCCCAGTCGACGGTGGCGGCGGCCGAGCCGCCGCGCGTGATGGTGACCGTGTCGAAGACGCCGGAACCGGCGGTCGCGGTGGTGGGGCACCCCCGGGCGGCCAGGACGACCTGGCTTCCCGGCGGGATCACCGACGGGGTGACGGTGAACCCGGTCGCGGACGGCACGCCTCCCGACGCCGCCGCGTGCGCGGACGCGGCCGGAGCGGTCAGGGCGAGAGCGGCGGCGCCGAGCAGGGCGACGGGTGCTTCTCGTATCGAGCGCATGGGTGAGCCTCCGGGTCCCCGAGGAGCACTTGCGGAACGAGTTTCCACAGAGTGTCAGAAATGCACCTCGACGCCCCAAACGCTAGGAGTCGCCCGATGGCCCCGCGATCCGGGTGCTCCGCCCGGGGCACCGGCTTCCCCCGGGCGGAGCATCGCGGGCGACGGAGCCCGGACCGCTATCCGCCGGTGGCGCGCGGGAAGAGATCGAGGAACGGCTCCGCGGTGGCCGAGATGTCACGCCCGAACGGGGTGTCGAAGTCCCAGATCAGGAAGAGCAGAAAGGCGATCAGGACACTGAAGAGACCGGCCAGCAGCAGTTCCCGGAAGGTTCTGCGGATCTGCAGGGTGAACAGCAGACCGATCGTCACCAGGGCCCCGACGACGAGGCCGAACCAGACGACGCCGGGCATGGTGGCACCGGCACTCTGGCCCCGGGCGTTGCGCGCGTCGTCGGCCGCGGCCACTTGGTCGACGAGTGGCTGATATGCCTCACCCTCGTGGTCGTTGCGCGGGTGGTAATCGGTGACATCGGCGCGCACCCGGTCCAGCAGGCGGGTGCCCTCCGCGGTGAGGGTGCCGTGTTCGCTCATCGCCCGCCACTCGTCGTCGACGACATGGCGGACGTAGGCGTCCACGTCGGAGCGGATGCGGGTGCGCACCTCCACCGGATACACCGACGAGCGGGCCTGCACCTCGTGCAGGGCCTGGGCCTCCATCCGTACGTACTCCTGGGCCTCGCCCCGGCCCTCCCAGACGCCCGCGATGGCGAGCCCGAGCACGATGGCGTAGACCACGCCGATCATCATCGTCATGTACTCGATGACGTCGGGGGTCTCGGACGGGTCGTCGTCGTCCCCGACCCGGCGGTTGTTGAGTACGGCGATGGTCAGGACCACGGCACAGGCCGCGATCATCGCCAGGGCGAGAACAAGCCATTCCGACATGTGATTCTCCGGGGGTCAGCGGGAGCGGGGACGCAGTACGGCGACGGCGAACACCGCGGGCGCCGTGATCAGCAGCGTGGTGGTCACCACGGAGCCGCCGTGCCGTACGGCCCTGCGCTCCGGCCTGCGGTAGTGAGGCAGCGCCACGGGCCGGGGCGAAGGCGGCGCGGGGCGCGTGGAGGGCGACGGCCCCGGGTCGGGCGAGGGGGCCGGCGCGGGGTCCGGCGCCGGCGCCGGAGGCGGCACCGCGGGCCTCGGCACCGGTCGCGGCGGTGCGGGCCCGGGCGGGGGAGGAGCGGGGGGAGGCGAGGAGGGGTGCGGGGCGGGCGTCGGCGTCGGCCGCGGCGTCGGCGTCGGGCTCGCGAAGCACGGGCCGATCCCCGCCGTGGCGATCCATGACGAGCCGTCGTCGCTCTTGCCGACGGAGGCGTACGCACAGCTGTCCGCCAGCGCGGGCGTCGGGGTGCTCAGCAGCCAGAGCAGCGCGAGCGCCGCCCCGAACCGTCCTATGAATGATCCGTACACGAGCGGGAGCATGGTCCGGCCCGTCGCGCGACACGCGGTGCGAGGTGCGGATTCGCCTGAAGGTGGGGAACCGGGCCATGGGTGTTTCGCCGCCGGCGGGCCCCTCGGGGTGCCGTCGTCGCAGGTCACGGCGTGATCCGCGCCGCGGTCCGGGCCGGGGCGGGTGGAGTGCACAACCGTTTTCTCTGGTAGGGGAGTTGACGCGTGTGCCGCGCGCGGACACGGGAGGCGGGTGCGCGGCGACGGCCGGACGGACCGCCGCTGCCGTATTGGTAAAGAATGCTGCCAATAAACTCGGTGACCGGGTATTTACCGACCGCAATCGATCCGGTGGCCGCAAGTGGCCCGACAAGGCGCGCCGTCCGGTCCGTCCCATTTCCCGCGCGGTAAAACCGGTGCCGTACCCGGATTCATCAACGGCCGGGACGGGGCGGGCGGATGGGGCCTGCCGTGAGCCGTCGTCCGATCGGTACCGAATGTCACACGCAGCGACGGTCCGGTTGCACATGCCAGTGGTGTGTGACCAATAACGGACGGCTAATTTCCGTTTCCGCTCGCTCTCTTGGCGGACGATCAGTAGCCTCTGGTCAACACTGACCATGGACATGGCCGGATCGCCGTGGCGACTTGTTGGAGACTTTGATGGAGCGTCCCGCTTGGGCACCGCGAGGCATAGACATTTCGGTGCCGAGCGTGTCCCGCATGTACGACTTCTATCTGGGCGGCTCGCACAATTTCGAGGTGGACCGGGAAGCCGCCCGCAAAGCCATGGAGTTCATGCCGGGGCTGCCCAAGATCATGCAGGCGAATCGCGCCTTTATGCGCCGAGCCGTGCGATACGCGGTGAGTGAGGGCATCACCCAGTTCCTGGACATCGGATCCGGAATACCGACCTTCGGTAATGTTCACGAAGTGGCCCAGGCGGCCGACCCGGAGGCCCGGGTGGCGTACGTGGACCACGATCCGGTCGCCGTCGCGCACAGCCGGGCCGTGCTGGAGGGCAACGACCGGACGGTGATCGCCGCCGAGGACCTGCGCCGCCCGCGCGACATCGTGAAGAACCCGGAGATCTCCGGACTTCTCGACCTGGACCGGCCGGTGGCGCTGCTGCTCGTCGCCGTGCTCCACTTCATCGAGGACGCCGACGATCCGCTGGGCGCACTCGCCGGACTGCGCGACGCCCTCGCCCCCGGCAGCCTCATCGTCCTCACCCACGCCTCGTACGAGGGCATCCCGCTCAGCCGGGAGGAGGCGGGCGGGACGGTCGAGGTCTACAACAGCATCCGCAACCCCCTGGTCATGCGGTCCCGTTCCGAGATCGCGCGCTTCTTCGAGGGATACGAAATGGTCGAGCCAGGACTGGTGTCGATGCCGTACTGGCGCCCGGACGCCCCGGTCGTCGCGGAGCAGGAGGACCCCTACGCGTTCTCGGGCTTCGCGGGAGTGGGACGCAAGGCGTGAGCATCCCCGCCCAGTCGTCGGGCACACCGGACACGGAGCCCGACGGTCCCGAGGGCCGGCTCCGAAGATTCGCCACCATCTGGAGCCGGGCCATCTTCCCCTCGACGGCCACCTCCCTGACCCGCACCGAGTTCGAGCAGCATCTGCTGCCGCTGGCCCGCGGACTCAGCGACATCCTGCACGCGCGGCCCTTCGACGCCGCCCCCGCGGGCGAGGTCGGTGCCGCGCTGGTCGACGCGCACTGCACGGACCCGGAGGCGCTCAGCAGCACGCTCGGCGTCGTCGACTCGTACCTGGTGCTCTACTGCGGCGGCAACGGCACCGCCGCGCTGTCCACCGAGGACGGCAGGGCCCGCTGCGCCCGCATCCAGCACGCCCTCGCGGGCGGCTTCACCCAGGCGCTGCGCGAACGCACCCGGGCCGAGCAGGAGGCCATCGCCCGCTCCGCGCTCACCGCCCGCACGGATGCCGAACGCGCCCTGCACGCCACCGAGACACGGTTTCGCGCCGTGTTCAAGGACGCGGCCATCGGCATAGGCATCGCCGATCTGGACGGCAACATTCTGGAGATCAACGACACCCTCACCCGGATGTTCGGCGGACTCGACAACCATGTGCGCAGCCACAAGGTCACCGAGTGGGTCCACCCCGAGGACGCGCCGTACGTCTGGAAGTACTACGACGAGCTGGTGCGCGGCGAACGCGAGCACTTCCGGGTCGAGAAGGCCTTCTACCGCAACGACGGCACGGTGCTGTGGACCAATCTGACGGTCTCCCTGCTGCGTGACACCGAGGGCCGCCCGCAGTACCAGCTGGCCCTGATGGAGGACACCACCGAACGCCGGCTGCTCAATCTGCGCCTGCGGTACGAGGCAACCCACGACGCGCTCACCGGGCTGCCCAACCGGACGCTGTTCTTCGAGCGGTTGGAGAAAGCGCTCTCCGCCGACGACGGCAACCGCTTCGGCCTGTGCTACCTCGACCTGGACGGCTTCAAGGCGATCAACGACAGCCTCGGCCACGCCTCGGGCGACCGGCTGCTCGTCGAGGTGGCCGACCGGCTCCAGAGCTGTGCCACCGCACCCGGTGAGATGGTCGCGAGGCTCGGCGGCGACGAGTTCGTGGCCCTGACCACCGGCCCCGACACCGAGACCGAGGTCGACGAGCTGGCCTGCCGCATCCTGGGGGCGCTGGGCTCCCCGATCCGCCTGGACGGCCGCGAGCTGACCGTGCGCGGCTCCATCGGGGTCGTCGAGGGGCCGGCCGGTGAACGCAACGCCGCGGAGGTGCTGCGCAGCGCCGACATCACGATGTACCGGGCCAAGTCGGCCGGCGGCAACCGCTTCGAGTTCGCCGACGCCGAGGCGGACGCCCGCGCGATCACCCGGCACGGGCTGACCACCGCGCTGCCCGCCGCCCTGGAGCGCGGTGAGTTCTTCATCGAGTACCAGCCGCTGGTGCACCTCGGCGACGGCACCGTGCACGGCGCGGAGGCGCTGGTGCGGTGGTGCCACCCGCAGCACGGCGTGCTCGGCCCGGACCGGTTCATCGCGCTCGCCGAGCACACCGGGCTGATCGTGCCCCTGGGCCGCTGGGTGCTGGAGGAGTCGGTGCGGCAGGCCAACTTCTGGCAGAAACGGCACAGCGACGGCGGCCCGGTACGGATCAACGTCAACCTCTCGCCGACCCAGCTGCACCACCCCCGGCTGGTCGCCGAGACGGTCGACGTGCTGGAGCGGTCGGGGCTCGAACCCGAGGCGCTCTGCCTCGAGGTCACCGAGTCCGCGCTCATCGGCGCCGACGACGACCTGCTCAAGCCGTTGCGCCAACTCGCCGAGATGGGCGTCGACATCGCGCTCGACGACTTCGGCACCGGCTACTCGAACCTGGCGAACCTGCGCCGCCTGCCGGTGAGCGTGCTCAAGCTGGACCGCTCGTTCACCATGGGCATGCAGCAGCATCCGGCGGACCCGGTCGACCTGAAGATCGTCGAGGGCATCGTCTCGCTGGCGCACAGCCTGGACCTCGCCGTCACGGTGGAGGGCGTGGAGACCGGCGCCCAGGCCGAGCAGCTGCGGCAGCTGGGATGCGACACGGCCCAGGGCTGGTACTACGCCCGGCCCGGCGCCCCCGACCGCATCCACTCGCTGCTGCTGGCCGACGCGGTGTGACCCGGTGCGGGGTACGGGCCACGGCCCGTACCCCGCACCGGGCCCTCGGGCCGGATCAGCCGACGGCCAGCAGCATCTTCTGCAACTCGCGCGCCGCACGCGGCGGTGCCACGTCGCTGCGGTGCGCGAGCGCGATCGTGCGCCGCAGTCCGGGACCGGCCAGCGGGGTCGTCCGCAGCCCGTGACCGGAGCGTCCGGCGACCATACTGGGCACCACCGCGATCCCGAGCCCGGCCCGTACGAAGCCCAGCACGGCATCCATCTCGCCGCCCTCCACCGTGAACGACGGCTCGAACCCCTCGGCGCGGCAGGCGGCCACCGTCAGCTCCCGCAGGTCGTAGCCGTGCCGGAACATCACCAGCGGCTCGTCCTGGAGATCGGCGATCCGCACCCGCCCGCCCCGCCCCGGCCGCGGCGCCCCGGCCGACGACACCACGACCAGGTCCTCGTGGAGCAGCTCGACCGTCGTCAGCGCGGGGGAGGCGGCGGGCAGCGGCAGCACCACCAGCGCCAGATCGAGCGCGCCGCGCGCCAGCTCCCGAACCAGATCGAGCGAGCCGCCCTCCTCCAGCAGCAGCCGGATGCCCGGATGCCGGTCGTGGAAGGCGCGCAGCACCTCGGGGAGCAGCCCGGTGCACAGGCTGGGCGTCGCGCCGAGCCGGACCCGGCCCCGGCGCAGCTGCGCCAGCTCCTGCACCTCGTGGCGCGCGGTGTCCGCGTCCGCGAGGATGCGCCGGGCCAGCGGCAGCAGGGCCTCGCCCGCGTCGGTCAGCGTGATGTTGCCGCGTGCCCGGCTGAACAGCTCCGCCCCCAGCTCGTTCTCCAGTGCCCGGATCTGCTGGGAGAGCGAGGGCTGGGAGACGTGCACCGCCTCGGCGGCGCGGGTGAAGTGCAGGGTCTCGGCCACGGCCACGAAATACGTCAGCTGCTGGAACTGCATGCACCCACTCTAGCCCGTACGATAGTCATTCCCTATGGAGATCAGCCGCTCCATGTCTTGGACTGATGAGGCCGTTCGGCCCTAGCGTCGTGCACATGGCATTGGCAACCCGGACGGACCGACGGCCGTCCATGACACGCACGCTCTGGGACTCGTCCGTCGGCAAGAAGACGGTCATGGCGGTCAGCGGCCTGATCATGCTGCTCTACCTGGTCGTCCACATGATCGGCAACCTGAAGATCTTCTTCGGGTCCGGCGAGTTCAACCACTACGCGCACTGGCTGCGCACCATGGGCGAACCCTTCCTGCACTACGAGTGGGCCCTGTGGATCGTCCGGGTGGTGCTCGTGGCAGCCGTGGTGCTGCACGCGGTCTCCGCGTACCAGCTGAGCCGCCGCGACATCCGGGCGCGGCCCACCGCGTACGTGCACCGCAGGCCGCGCGCCGCCTACGCCACCCGCACCATGCGCTGGGGCGGGATCATCCTCGCCCTGTTCATCGTCTGGCACATCCTCGACCTGACGACCGGCACCGCGCACCCCGGCGGCTTCCAGCCCGGCCACCCGTACCAGAACGTCATCGACACCTTCTCCACCTGGTACGGCAACACGGTCTACATCGTCGCCGTGCTCGCCCTCGGGCTCCATGTCCGCCACGGCCTGTGGAGCGCCGCCCAGACCCTCGGCGCGGGCCGGGCGAGCCGGGACCGGCTCCTGCGGGCCCTCGCCGGCACCGTGGCCGCGGTGCTGACCCTGGGCTTCATCTCCGTACCCGTCGCCGTCATGACCGGAGTCGTGAGCTGACAATGACCGACTACGCGCACTACACGACCGGCGCCCCCGTCACCGACACCAAGGCCCCCGACGGGCCCGTCGCCGAACGCTGGGACACCCGCCGCTTCCAGGCGAAGCTGGTCAACCCCGCCAACCGCCGCAAGCACACGGTGATCGTCGTCGGCACCGGCCTGGCCGGCGGCTCGGCCGGCGCCACCCTCGCCGAACAGGGCTACCACGTCGTCCAGTTCTGCTTCCAGGACTCGCCCCGCCGGGCCCATTCGGTCGCCGCCCAGGGCGGCATCAACGCGGCGAAGAACTACCGCAACGACGGCGACTCCGTGCACCGCCTCTTCTACGACACGGTCAAGGGCGGCGACTTCCGCGCCCGGGAGTCCAACGTCCACCGGCTCGCCCAGATCTCCGTGGAGATCATCGACCAGTGCGTCGCCCAGGGCGTCCCCTTCGCCCGCGAGTACGGCGGCCTCCTCGACAACCGCTCCTTCGGCGGCGTCCAGGTCTCCCGCACCTTCTACGCCCGCGGCCAGACCGGACAGCAGCTGCTGCTCGGCGCGTACCAGGCGCTGTCCCGGCAGATCGCCGCGGGCAACGTCGAACTCCACGCCCGTACCGAGATGCTCGACCTGATCGTCGTCGACGGCCGGGCGCGCGGCATCGTCGCCCGCGACCTGATCACCGGGCGGATCGACACCTACTTCGCCGACGCGGTCGTCCTGGCCAGCGGCGGCTACGGCAACGTCTTCTACCTGTCGACGAACGCCATGAACTCCAACGCCACCGCGATCTGGCGGGCGCACCGCCGCGGCGCGTACTTCGCCAACCCCTGCTTCACCCAGATCCACCCCACCTGCATCCCGCGCACCGGCGACCACCAGTCCAAGCTGACGCTGATGAGCGAGTCGCTCCGCAACGACGGCCGCATCTGGGTCCCGAAGGCCAAGGGCGACGACCGCCCCGCGGCCGAGATCCCCGAGGACGAGCGCGACTACTACCTGGAACGCATCTACCCCTCCTTCGGCAACCTCGTCCCCCGCGACATCGCCTCCCGCGCCGCGAAGAACGTCTGCGACGAGGGCCGCGGCGTCGGCCCCGGCGGCCAGGGCGTCTACCTGGACTTCGCCGAGGCCATCGCACGGATGGGCCGCGACAAGGTCGAGGAGAAGTACGGCAACCTCTTCGACATGTACGCCCGGATCACGGCGGAGAACCCGTACGAGACCCCGATGCGGATCTACCCGGCCGTGCACTACACGATGGGCGGACTCTGGGTCGACTACGACCTCCAGACCACCGTCCCGGGCCTCTTCGCCATCGGCGAGGCCAACTTCTCCGACCACGGCGCCAACCGGCTCGGCGCCTCCGCGCTGATGCAGGGCCTCGCCGACGGGTATTTCGTCCTCCCCTCGACGATCAACGACTACCTCGCCCGCAACCCGCACCACGAGGAGATCGACGCCTCGCACCCCGCCGTCGAGGAGGCCGTCGCCGACACCGAGGACCGGCTCAACCTGCTGCTCGCCGTCGACGGCGACCGCACCCCCGACTCCTTCCACCGCGAGATCGGCGAACTCATGTGGGAGTACTGCGGAATGGCCCGCACCGAGGCCGGACTGCGCACCGCGCTCGCCCGCATCCCGCAGATCCGCGAGGAGTTCTGGCGCCGTATCAAGGTCCCTGGCACCGGGGCCGAGTTCAACCAGTCGCTGGAGAAGGCCAACCGCGTCGTCGACTACCTGGAACTCGCCGAACTCATGTGCCTCGACGCGCTGCACCGCGCCGAGTCCTGCGGCGGCCACTTCCGCGAGGAGTCGCAGACCCCGGACGGCGAGGCCGCCCGCCGCGACGAGGAGTTCTCCTACGCCGCCGCCTGGGAGTTCTCCGCCACCGGCGAGGCACCCGTCCTGCACAAGGAAGAACTCGTCTTCGAGTACGTCCACCCCACCCAGCGGAGCTACGCATGAAGCTCACCCTGCGCGTCTGGCGCCAGAAGAACGCCGACGCCCCCGGAGCCATGTCCACCTACGAAGTGGACGGCATCTCACGGGACATGTCGTTCCTGGAGATGCTCGACACCCTCAACGAACAGCTCATCCTGGCCGGTGACGACCCCGTCGCCTTCGACCACGACTGCCGCGAGGGCATCTGCGGCGCCTGCAGCCTCGTCATCGACGGCGACGCCCACGGCCCCGAGCGCACCACCACCTGCCAGCTCCACATGCGGTCCTTCGAGGACGGCGACACCATCGACATCGAACCGTGGCGCGCCGCCGCCTTCCCGGTCGTCAAGGATTTGGTCGTCGACCGCTCGGCCTTCGACCGGATCATCCAGGCCGGCGGCTACATCTCCGCCCCGACCGGCACCGCACCCGAGGCGCACGCCACCCCGGTGCCCAAGCCGGACGCCGACTTCGCCTTCGAGCACGCCGAGTGCATCGGCTGCGGGGCCTGCGTGGCGGCCTGCCCCAACGGCTCCGCGATGCTCTTCACCTCGGCGAAGATCAACCACCTCAACGTGCTGCCGCAGGGCGCCCCGGAGCGCGAGACCCGGGTCCTCGACATGGTCGGACAGATGGACGCCGAGGGCTTCGGCGGCTGCACCCTCACCGGGGAGTGCGCCACCGCCTGCCCCAAGGGCATCCCGCTGCCGTCGATCTCGGCCATGAACAAGGAGTGGCTGCGCGCCACCCGCAAGGTGCGCCGCTGACCGGCCCGTACGCACGGATTCCCGGTCCCGGGGGCCGCCCACCCCCGGGACCGGGAAGACTCACCGGCGGCGCCGGATCAGGACGTCACGGAGATGTCGTCGCCGTAGACCGTGCCCTGCCCGTACCAGCCGTGCAGGTAGACGGTCACCGAGCCGGTCGAACCGGTGGTGAACTTCACCGACTGCTTCGCGTAGCCGCTCGACGAACCCCAGACGCTCGCGGTGGCGTCACCGCGCACCCCGAGGTACCCGTAGTTCCCCTGCACCCAGCCGCTCAGCGTGTAGGTGGTGTTGGGGGACAGGGTGAGGGTCTGCGCGCACTCGCCGGTCTGCGAGGCGGTGGCCGCCGCGGCGAGCGCGTGCGCACCGCCGTGCACCGGGGTGGAGACGACCGCGCCGCCGGCGTCGCAGGTCCAGGGGGTGAGCGAGCCGGACTCGAAGTCGCCGTTGACCAGGACCCCGGTGCCGCCGCCCGGACCCGACACCGTCAGGGTGAAGGAGGCGGTGTGGCTCAGCGTGCCGGAGGTGCCGGTCACGTCGATCCGGTACGTGCCCGGCGCCGCGGAGTCCGAGGCGGCGATCACCAGCTTCGCGCTCTGGCCCGCGGTCACCGAATTCGCGCTGAGCGTCGCCGTCACCCCGGCGGGCGCCCCGCTCGTCGTCAGCGCGACGGTCTTGGCACTGCCCGAGGTGACCGCGGTGTTCACCGAGGCCGAGACCGAGCCGCCGGGGGCCACCGTGGCCGAACCGGGGGAGACGGCCACCGAGTAGTCGTCCGTCACCGGACCGCCGCCGCCACCGGTGAACGGCGCGAAGGTGTGGCTGAAGTACCAGGTGTCCTGCGCGATCCCGGAACAGGTGTCGTTGCCGCCGGTGCCGGGGCAGCCGCCGTTGTCACGCTGGAGCGCCCAGAACGACAGGGTGCTCAGGCCCTTGGAGACCGCCCAGTCGTAGACGACCGGGGCGTCCGCGGTGGTGAACGTCTCGGCCGGGCCGTAGTCGTCGATGCCGGGCATCTCGATGATGCCCGCCATGCCCCACAGCTGCGCGTCGGTCTTCGACGGATACAGTCCGGCGAGCTGGTCCTTGAGGCCGCTGATCGCCGTCTTGGTGTCCTGCGCCATGTTGTGCGAGGCACCGTCGTAGTAGTCGAACGTCATGAGGTTCACGACATCGACCTTGGCGCCGTTGGACACCGCGTTCTCCAGCACCGCGAGCCCGCTGTCGGCGAGCCCGCTCGTGGTGGTGGGCAGGGTGTACGAGATCTGCAGCGGGCGCCCGTTGGCGGCGGCCCAGTCCTGGACCTTCTTGATCGCCTTGTTGCGGCGGTCGATCCCGGCGTTGTTGTCCAGCGAGTTGTCCTCGATGTCCATGTCGAGGCGGGACACGTCGTAGGTCGTGATGACCTTCTCGTACGCGGCGGCGATCGAGTCGACGTTGGTGCAGCTGTCGGCGATCTCGGTGGCTTCGTTGTCGGCGGTGTAGCCGCCGAACGAGGGGATCACGTCGCCGCCCCGGGACCGCATGGTGGTGAAGTCGGCACCGAACACGGACTGGGCGATGGGGGTGCTGGAGTCGCCGTTCCAGTACGGGGTGCAGGAGCCGCGGGCCTCGGTCTGGATGAAGGCCATGGTCAGGTACTTGGCGCCGGAGGCCTGCGAGAGGGCGGCCGGGCTGTCGCCGTTCCACGCTTCGAAGTACGGGGCGAAGACATGGGCCGGCATCGGGGTCGCGGCGGTGGGGGCGGCCTCGGCCCCGGCACCTGATCCGAGGACCAGTCCGGCGGAGGCGACGGTGGTGGCCAGGGCGCTCAGGACTGCGCCGAGTGCTCTTGGACATCGCATGGGGGATGCTCCCGGGGGTGAGACGACGGGCGGATCGCACGGCTCGGCCGCGCCCGTCGAGGAGCGCGGCCCGTTCCTGTGAATCCCGGCCGGGGGTCACACGCCGCACGGTGTGGAGCGGCCGTGAGGCATGCCCATAATTGGTCTGGACCAGAGCTCGGTCAAGAGTCTTTGCTGTTTCATTCCCCATTGCTTGCCTTATGCGGCAACTCGCTGTGTTCGTGGTCGAGTTGGCGTCACGGGCGACGGAGTGCCGCGGTCAGGTACGCCGCCGTGCGGCTGCCGGGCGCCGCCGCCACCTCGGCCGGTGTCCCCGCCGCCACGATCCGGCCGCCCCGGTCGCCGCCGCCGGGACCGAGGTCGATCACCCAGTCGGACCCCGCCACCACCGTCATGTCGTGCTCCACGACCACCACGGTGTCGCCGGCGTCCACCAGGCCGTGCAACTGCCGCATCAGCACCTCGACATCGGCGGGATGCAGCCCCGTCGTCGGCTCGTCCAGCAGATACAGCGTGTGGCCCCGGCGGGTGCGCTGGAGTTCGGCGGCCAGCTTGATCCGCTGGGCCTCGCCGCCGGACAGCTCCGTGGCGGGCTGCCCGAGCCGCAGATAGCCGAGCCCGACGTCGAGCAGGGTCCGCAGGCTGCGCTCGGCGGCCGGTGTCCCCGCGAAGAACCCGGCCGCCGACTCCACCGTCAGGTCCAGCACCTGCGCGATGTCGAGGCCCCGCAGGGTCACCTCCAGCGTCTCCTGGTTGTACCGGGCCCCGCGGCAGTCCGGGCAGGGCGCGTACGTGCTCGGCAGGAACAGCAGCTCCACGGAGACGAAGCCCTCGCCCTGACAGGTCTCGCACCGCCCGCCCGTCACATTGAAGGAGAACCGCCCGGCCCGGTAGCCGCGTTCCCGGGCCGTGTCCGTGGCTGCGAACAGCTTCCGTACGACGTCGAAGAGCCCCGTGTACGTGGCCAGGTTGGACCGGGGCGTACGGCCGATCGGCCGCTGGTCGACCTGGACGAGCCGGTCCACCGCCGAGAGCCCCTCGGCGGACGCGCACCAGCGCCCCGCGGGCTCCGCGTCCGGCTCCCCGCCCCCGGCGGACGGCCGCCGGTCGGCGAGCAGCCCGGCCAGCACCTGACCGGTGAGCGTGGACTTCCCCGACCCCGACACGCCCGTGACGGCGGTGAACACGCCGAGCGGGAACGCCGCGTCCACGCCGCGCACATTGTGCCGGTCGACCCCGTTCAGCCGCAGCCACCCCGTCGGCGTACGCACCGCACGCTCCGGGGCCGGCCCCGCGTCGAACAGGAAGCGCCGGGTGGCCGACTCCGGCACCTGCGCGAGCCCGGCCGGGGGGCCGCTGTGCAGCACCCGGCCCCCGTGCTCACCGGCCAGCGGCCCCACGTCGACCAGCCAGTCCGCCCGGCGCACCACGTCCATCTGGTGCTCCACGACGAAGACCGAGTTCCCGGCCTCCTTCAGCCGCCCCAGCACGCCGAGCAGCGAAGCGGTGTCCGCCGGGTGGAGACCGGCCGACGGCTCGTCCAGTACGTAGACGACACCGAAGAGGCCCGAGCGGAGCTGGGTGGCCAGCCGCAGCCGCTGCAACTCGCCGGAGGAGAGCGTCGGGGCCGTCCGGTCGAGGCTGAGGTAGCCCAGGCCGAGTTCGGTGACCGTGCCGATCCGGGCGAGCAGATCGGCCGTCAGCAGCCGTGCCGTGCCGTCGCCGCCCGCCGTTTCCAGCAGCTCGGCGAGCGTGGTCAGCGGCAGTGCGGCCAGCTCCGCGATCGTCCGCCCCGCGAAGGTGACGGCCAGCGCCTGCGGGCGCAGCCGGCTGCCGTGGCAGTCCGGGCACGGCGCGGCGGTCAGGAACCGTTCGGCCTTCGCCCGCAGCGTACGGCTCCTGGAGTCGGCGAAGGTGTGCATCACATAGCGGCGGGCGCTCATGTACGTGCCCTGGTACGGGCGCTGGATGCGGCCCGCCTCGCGCACCGGATGGACCGTCACCACCGGTTGCTCGTCGGTGAACAGGATCCACTCCCGCTCCGTCGCGGGCAGCTCGCGCCAGGGCCGGTCGACGTCATGGCCCAGCGCGTCCAGCACGTCGCGCAGGTTCTTGCCCTGCCAGGCCCCCGGCCAGGCGGCGATCGCGCCCTCGCGGATGGACAGCGAGGGATCGGCGACCAGCAGTTCCTCGGTGGTGCGGTGGACGAGACCGAGTCCGTGGCAGGTCGGGCACGCCCCGGCGGCGGTGTTCGGGGAGAAGGCGTCGGAGTCCAGCCGCTCGGCCCCGGCCGGATAGTCCCCGGCCCGCGAGAACAGCATGCGCAGCGAGTTGGAGAGCGTGGTGACCGTGCCGACGGACGAGCGGGCGCCGGGCGCCGAGCGGCGCTGTTCCAGCGAGACGGCGGGCGGCAGACCGGTGACCTCGCCGACCGCGGGCGCCCCGACCTGGTGGATCAGCCGTCGGGCGTACGGGGCGACGGACTCGAAGTAGCGGCGCTGGGCCTCCGCGTAGATCGTGCCGAAGGCGAGCGAGGACTTGCCGGAGCCGGAGACGCCGGTGAAGACGGTGAGGGTGTCGCGCGGGATGTCGACCGAGACGTCCCTGAGATTGTGCTCACGGGCGCCGCGCACCCGGACGTACGGATCGTGGGGGGTGGGCATGTGCGCGGGACTCCGTACGGATCGGGGCGGGACCGGCGGACCGGGGCAAACACTCCGATAGTAGGCTCCCCGGCGGCCCGGGGCCGGTCCTGGAGGACCGGCCCGGCGGCCCGGCGGATCAGCGGGAGGGCCGCAGCGCGCGCTTGATGGGCCGTCCCACGACACTGCGGGCGCGCTGGTACGTCGAACGCTGGACGGGCAGCGCGGCGTTCTTCGCGATCCTGCGCCGGAGCTTGGTGTTCTCCTCGGTGAGGTCGGTGAGCTGGGTCTGCAGCCAGTTCAGCCGGGGCGCCAGCTCGGTGGCCTCCGGGCCGGTCCAGGGGCGGACGCCCGGGGGGAAGGCCAGCTTGCTCATCCGGCTCTCGAAGGCCGCGCCGCTGTCACCGTGCGTGAAGGTGTTCTCCAGGCCATTCTTGTCGAGGAAGCCGGTGAACCGGTCGAACCGCTCCCGGTGACCGCGTACCAGTGGCCCGAAGTCGGCCTTCTCGTACAGCTCGGCGGGGTCGAGGTCGGCCGGTGCCTCGGAGAGCATCCGGTGCGGGATCTCGAAGTAGCGGCACAGCTCCAGGGTCCGTGAGTCGCCGCACAGCACGGTGGCGGGCGTGCCGGCCAGCAGGGCGGCGATGTTGCCGTGGATCCGCGAGCCGAAGGAGAAGTCGAAGCCCCGCAGGTCCTCCATCCAGGTGACCGGGTCGATGTAGACGCGGGCCTTGTCCTGCGCGTACATCGGGTGGTCGGGGTGGGTGGGGATGTTGGTGAGCGCGGCGTTCGCGTGCGACATGTCGCGCCAGTGCAGCTGGCGGGCCTCGGAGAGGTTCTGGCCGACGAAGCGCAGGTGCGGGTAGTGCGCGTGGGCCCGGTTGATGATCTGGCCGAGTTTGGTCTTGCGTATCGCGTCGTGCGATCCGTTGACGGAGACGCGCGATCCGGGGCCGAGCGGCAGGTCGCTCTCCCGGATGTCCAGCCGGTCGCCGTGCAGGAACATCGACGGGCAGCCGATGACGTCAACGTCACGGAAACCCATGTCCCGCAGGTACCGCTCGGTGAACTCGCCGCGCACCCCGATCGAGGCGCTGTGGTCGAGGACGGCGGAGACGAAGGCGTGGACCGTGGGCTGCAGCGGCTTCAGTCGTTCGGTGGAGAAGTTGACCCCGGTCTGGGCGCCGACACCCGGGACGACCACCGGGATCTTCAGTTTCGAGATGAGCTTGGTCAGCCGCTGGAGCTGCACGTCGAAGGACGGCCGGAAGGCGTTGGCGAGCGGGATGACGAAGACGTCGTACTCGTCGTTGATGCGGTCCGCGTCGGCGACCCGGGTGGCGGCACCGTTGGAGGCCACCTTGGTGTGTGGCGTCTCAAGGATCTTGTGAGCGGAGTCGCTGAAGATCAGGTTGCCCGCGTTGGTGGCGAACACGTCCTCATGGAGGGCGCGCTCGACCGGTACCACGTCGTAGGGGCTCTTCCCTGAACGGAGGAGTATTCGCTTCACTTGGTTTGCGTTGGATGCCACAAAGATGAATATAGCTTTACGATCGTTTTTGATTCCACGTGCATCCTGTACAACCTTTTGCGATCTTCACGGAACGTAAGCGGACGGCTCCCCCTCCGCGCACGGGCGGGTGCGCGGGATCTGTATCGGGGACGCCCGGTCCGGCGCCCGGTGCGGGCCCCTTGTAGGCCGGACGGCGGCGACCGTACGCTGCCCCGGGCGCGTGGCGCGCCCATCGGGGAGGTGGAGACGCCGTCATGGCCGAGTCACTGTCCGAGGACGATGCCCTCGAAGCGGTCGCCCGGCACATCGGCCGCCCGGGACAGGGGCGGCAACTGCGGCGCACCGGCGCCGACATCACCCCGCTCCCGATGCTCGGCCTGCGCGTCGTCCGCTCCGTGGAGACCCGCGCCACCCGGACCGAGACCAGACCCGGCCGGTACGACACCTCGGGACTGCCGACGTACGAGGGAGAGCTGGGCGACCACCGGGTCGAGCCGCCGAAGGACCCGGCCCGGGCGCACACCGTGGAGCTGATGCTCGGCGGCTCGGCGCGAACGGCGGCCTGCGGCTGCGACGCGGGCCGGAGCCCGTGCCGCCGCTGCCAGGGTGCGGGGAAACTGGTCTGCGCGGCCGGGACGCCGTGCCCCGCCTGCGAGGGGGAGGAATCCTGCACGTGGTGCGACGGCACCGGGAAGCGGGGCGGGAAGGGTGTCGTGGGCGACGGGGCCGGTGGGCGGACCACCTGTGTGAAGTGCGGCAAGCCGCGCTCCGCGTGTCCGAAGTGCCGTGGCCGGGGCACCGATCCGTGCCCGCGGTGCGACGACACCGGCTTCCGGGAGTGCCGGGCCTGTGAGGGCGGGGGGACGACGAAGCACACCCCGTGCGACGGGACGGGCCTGCTTACCCGATGGACCGTCGGATCGGTCGGCCGCACTCCGCAGCGCAGCACGGCGAGGCTGCCGGATCCCGCGCCGCCGTTGCGCGTCCGGCAGCGCACCGGTCGCACCGGCGCCTGGGCGCGGGCCACGCTGACCTCGGCGCACACGCCGCTCCCCGAGGCGCTGGATCCGGTCCATGCGAAGGCGGTCGAAGCGGCGCTGGAGCCCCGGCCGGGCGAGGTCGCCAGGCGGGCCGAGCTGGAGTGGCTGCCCCTGGTGTCGGTGGCCGTGGCGGACGACCCCGACCACGTCTTCTACGTCTTCCCCGGGCAGGGCGGCCCGGAGGTGCTCCCGGTCTGGTCGCGGCGCCGGTCGCTGCGGGTCGCCGCGGCGGTGGCGGCCGCGGCGGTCGCTCTGGTTCTTCTGGTGGCCGTGCTGGTCTGATGGGATGGGGGAGTGAAGAGCGAACTCCGGCCCCTGGCCGTATTCGACGTGGACGGCACGCTCGCGGACAGCGGCCACCGGCAGCACTACCTGGAAGGTCCACGGCGCGACTGGGACGGCTTCTTCGCCGCGGCGGTCGACGACCCGCCGCTGCCCGAAGGGGTGCGGCTGGCCCTGAGCAGCGCCGAGGAGTGCGAGGTGAGGTACCTCACCGGGCGGCCCGAGCGGTGCCGCCGGGACACCCTGGCCTGGCTGGCCGGGCAGGGGCTTCCCGAGGGGCGGGTGTACATGCGCGGGAACGACGACCGCAGGCCGGCCCGGCGGACCAAGCTGGAGATCCTGCGGCGGCTGGGCCGGGAGCGTGAGGTGCGGATGCTGGTCGACGACGACGAACTCGTCTGCGACGCGGCGGAGCGCGCGGGCTTCGCCGTGGTGCGGGCCCGCTGGGCGACGGCGTCCGCGGCGCTCCGGGACGCCCAGGAGCGCGAGGGCCGTACCTGATCCCGGGCCGGTGCCCCTGTCCCGGCCCGCCCCGTCGACCCGTCCCGACCCGTGCGGTGACGGGTCCGGCGGCCCGGTCAGCCCGTCTCGTCGAGCCGGAACCCGACCTTCAGGCCCACCTGGTAGTGCTCGATCCGGCCGTCCCGGATCTCGCCACGCACCTGTGTGATCTCGAACCAGTCGAGATTGTGCAACGTTTCCGAAGCTCTTGCGACGCCCCGGCGGATGGCGTCGTCGACCCCTTCATGGGAGGTTCCCACGATTTCGGTGACCCGATAGGTGTGGTTTGACATCTTATGTCTCCTCTCGCCCTTATCACGGTGCCCCATCCCGTCCGACTCCGCGAGAGGTCGGGGCGTGAAACTTTCCGTGAACGGCCCTTGACCAGATCAATGGTCCATACCAAAATCCAGCCACGCCCGTGCGGGCGCCGCCCGCAGTCCCCCACACCGGGTCCCTGAATTCAGCCGTCTTTGTTCAGCAGAAGGTGAACCTGGTGAAGAACCGCGTACTCGTCGGAGCCGTCGCGCTCGTTTCCTCCTTCGCGCTGGGGGGCTGCGGAATGGGATCGGGTGGTTCCGGCAGCGAGAAAGTCACTGTCTGGCTGATGAAGGACAGTGTCTCCGCCGATTTCCTCAAGCGTTTCACCGCGGACTTCGAGAAGGAACACTCCTCCATCGAGCTGGAGTTCAAGTTCCAGAGCTGGAGCGGGATAGGCCCGAAGGTCATCCGCGCGCTCAAGGGTGAGGACACCCCCGACGTCATCGAGGTCGGCAATACCCAGGTCGCCCAGTACGCGGAGAGCGGTGGTCTGCGCGACCTGACCCTGGAGGCCATGCGGGACCTCGGCAGCGAGGACTGGCTGCCGGGCCTCGCCGACCCGGGCAGCATCAACGGCCTGCAGTACGGCATTCCCTGGTACGCGGCGAACCGTGTGGTGATCTACAACAAGGAAATCTTCGAGCGCGCCGGAATCAAGAACCCGCCGAAAACCCGGGACGAGTGGATCGCCGACACCCAGCTGCTGAACGAGGGCGGCAACCAGGGGATCTATCTCGCGGGCCAGAACTGGTACGTTCTCGCCGGATTCATCTGGGACGAGGGCGGTGAACTCGCCGAGGACGAGGGCGGTTCCTGGAAAGGTGCCCTGGACAGTCCCGAAGCGCTCCGAGGCATGGACTTCTACAAGGAACTCCAGGCGCTCGGCAGCGGGCCCAAGGATGCCGACGAGGAAAAGCCCCCGCAGTCCGACGTGTTCGCCGAGGGGAACGTCGCGCAGATCATTTCGGTGCCCGGCAGCGTCGCGCAGATCGTGAAGCGGAATCCCGAACTGAAGGGAAAGCTGGGCTACTTCCCGATTCCGGGGAAGACCGCGAAGGCCCCCGGCACCGTCTTCACCGGCGGTTCCGACCTCATCGTCCCGGAGAAGGCGGACCGGCGCGCCGAGGGCATCGAGGTGGTCAAGGCGCTGGCGGGCCGGAAGTGGCAGGAGGAGCTCGCCCGGACCATGAGCTACGTGCCCAACAAGCCCGGCCTCGCGAACGTCGTCGTGGGCCAGGCGGGTACGGCCGCGATGGCCAAGGGCGCCGCGCAGGGCCGGGCGACCCCCAACTCGCCGCAGTGGGCCGACGTCGAGGCCGACAACCCGATCAAGCCGTACATGACGGCGGTCCTGGAGGGCGGCGACCCGCGGCGCGAGGCGCGTACCGCCTCGTCGAAGATCACCGCCAAGCTCTCCGGGAGCTGACCGGGTACCGCCCGCCGGCGAACGCGGGGGCCGGTACCGGCCACCCCCGGGATTCAGGCGTCGCACATGTCGGCGCTCCCGGGCTGTCATGTCGAATCCAGCCGGTCGCGGAAGAAGTAAGGGGCCGGACCGTCGCACCCGTGCGGCGGTCCGGCGGCCGCCCTTGCCGATCCGTCCGGGAGATTGTCATGAACGCGATGCCCGTTGCCTCCCTCCCCGCCACGTTGCCCTCCGCCACTCCGTCCCAGCCGCGCTACCGCGTGTCCCTGGCCGCCGACCGGGACGAGGTGCGCGCCGCCCAGCGGCTGCGCCACCAGGTCTTCGCCGGTGAGCTCGGCGCCCGGCTGGACAGCCCCGAACCCGGCCTGGACAGCGACGCGTTCGACGCGTACTGCGACCACCTGCTCGTCCGGGAGGAGACCACCGGCGAGGTCGTCGCCACCTACCGGGTCCTGCCGCCCGAGCGGGCCCGGGAGGCGGGCGGTCTCTACGCGGAGAGCGAGTTCGACCTCCAGCGGCTCGGCCCGATCCGCGACGACCTGGTCGAGGTCGGACGCTCCTGCGTCCACCCCGCCCACCGCGACGGCGCCGTCATAGCCCTGATCTGGGCCGGGCTCGCCCGCTACATGGAACGCACCGGCCACAACTGGCTGGCCGGCTGCTGCTCGATCCCCCTCGCCGACGGCGGCGCGGCGGCGGCCGGTGCCTGGGAGACGGTGCGGACCAAGTACCTCGCCCCCGAGGACCACTGGGTCACCCCGCGCCGCCTCTGGCAGCCCGCCTCCTCGGCGCAGCCGGTACGTACCGGACTGGCCACCCTGCCCCCGCTGCTCCGCGGCTATCTGCGGCTGGGCGCACGGGTGTGCGGGGCACCCGCCCACGACCCGGACTTCGACGTCGCCGACCTGTACGTCCTGCTGTCGCTGCGCCGCACCGACCCCCGGTATCTGCGCCACTTCCTCTCCCTCGCCCCGCTGCGATGAACCCCTGGCTGCCCACCGCGCCCTGCACCCCGCACATCTGCGCCGGTCACAGCGGTCCCGGGCGGCGCCGCCCGGCCGCCGTGGTCCTGCTGCTCGCCGGATGCGCCTGCGTCCTGGCCGGTGCGCTGGGGGCGCCGTTCCTGCCCCTGTTCGGCGCGGCCCGCCGCGAACGGCTGATCCGGCGCTGGTCCCACGTGGTCGTCCGCTCCTTCGGCGTACGGGTGCGGATCTCCGGCGCCCCCGTCCCGCCCGGGACGCCGGGCACGCTCGTCGTCGCCAACCACATCTCCTGGCTGGACATCCCGCTCGTCGCCGCCGTGCTCCCCGGCCGGATGCTGGCCAAGCGCGAGATCCGCGACTGGCCACTGCTCGGCCCGCTCGCCGCACGCGGCGGCACCCTCTTCGTCGACCGCGACCGGCTGCGCGCGCTGCCCGCGACCGTCCGCACCATCGCCGCGGCGCTGCGCGGCGGGGCGCGGGTGGTCGTCTATCCGGAGGGCACCACCTGGTGCGGGCGCGGCACCGGCGGCCGGTTCGCACCGGCCGCCTTCCAGGCCGCGATCGACGCGGACGCCACGGTCCTGCCGGTACGCATCGGCTACCGCGCCGCCCCGCCGCGAGCACGGACCACCGGCCGGGACAGGGCGGCACCGGCGGAGCAGCACGCCCCGGCCGGCGCCGCCGCCTTCGTCGGGGACGACTCCCTCATCGCCTCACTGTGGCGGGTGGTGAGGGCGGCCGGGCTGACCGCCGAGATCCGCGTGCTGACGCCGGTCCCGGCGGGCGGGTTCCCGGACCGCCGCGCCCTGGCCCGGCGCGCTCAGCTGGCCGTCGCCAGCGAGAGCGCGAACCGGTCCCCGGAATCCGTCCACCACTGATCCAGCCGCAGACCGGCCGCGTCCAGTTCCGCCCGGACCCGCTCCCGGCGGAACTTGGCCGACACCTCCGTACGCAGCTCCTCACCGGCCTCGAAGCCCACCAGCAGATCCAGGGCCGGTACCTTCACCGTCTGCGCCCGCCGGGCCCGCAGCCGCATCTCGATCCACTCGCGCTCCGGGTCCCAGAGCGCCACATGGCCGAAGGCGTCCGGGTCGAAGTCGGCGCCCAGCTCCCGGTTCACCACCCGCAGCACGTTCCGGTTGAACTCCGCGGTCACCCCGGCCGCGTCGTCGTACGCGGCCACCAGCACCTTCTCGTCCTTGACCAGATCGGTGCCGAGCAGCAGCGCGTCGCCCGGTGAGAGCAGCGACCGCACCGACCGCAGGAACGCCGCGCGTTCCTCCGGCAGCAGATTGCCGATCGTGCCGCCCAGGAACGCCAGCAGCCGGGGCCCGGGGGTGCCGGGCAGCGCGAGCCCGCTGGTGAAGTCGGCGACCAGGGCGTGCACCGAGAGCTCGGGCCGCTGCGCGAGCAGCTCCTCGGCGGCGCCGCGCAACGCGCTCTCGCTCACGTCGACCGGTACGTAACTGTGCAGCGAATCCAGCGCGTCCAGCAGATGCCGGGTCTTCTCCGACGAACCGGACCCCAGCTCGATCAGGGTCCGGGCCCCCGAGACGCGGGCGATCTCGTCGGCCCGCTCGATCAGGATCTCCCGCTCCGCACGGGTCGGGTAGTACTCGGGCAGCCGGGTGATCTCCTCGAACAGCTCACTGCCGCGGGCGTCGTAGAACCACTTGGGCGGCAGCGTCTTGGGATGCCGGGTCAGACCGTGCAGGACATCGGCGCGCAGCGCCGCGTCCGTCGCGTCGGCCGGCAGGGTGCGGGTCAGCAGAAAAGGACTCACGCAAGGGGCTCCTTGAGCGGGGTCAGTGAGACGTCGGCGCGGGTCGCCACCAGCAGGGTGCGGTCGGGGACCGGGTGCCAGCGCGGATCGTCGTCGTACGGTTCCGAGGCCACGACCGCGCGCAGGCCCGGTTCGGCGAGGCACCACAGGGTGTCGCCCCAGACCGTCGCCACGATCGACGTGCCGTCGGTGAGCAGCAGGTTCAGCCGGGACTCCGGTGCCGCGGCGGCCACGTCCAGCACCGTGCCGGTGACGGCCTCCGGCAGCCGGTCACCGTCCGCCAGCCGGTTTCGCACCAGGGCCCAGAGCAGCGCCGAGTCGCAGCGGGCGGTGAGAGCCAGCAGCTCGGCCGGGGGCAGCGCCGCGGCGAGCGCGGCCACGGTGTGCGGCCAGCCCTTCACCGCGCCGTTGTGGCTGAACAGCAGGGGCCCGGCGGTGAAC
Organism: Streptomyces sp. NPDC056347; assembly: GCF_042262625.1. Lineage (NCBI taxonomy): Bacteria > Bacillati > Actinomycetota > Actinomycetes > Kitasatosporales > Streptomycetaceae > Streptomyces > Streptomyces sp. NPDC056347. The sequence goes on from NZ_JBHJQP010000011.1 coordinate 38,586, forward strand.
GGCGCGGCGGCCGCCTCACCGTCGGCGCCCGCCTCGGTGGCGTCCCGGACGGCGGCGAGCAGCGCCTCGCTGCGCACCACCCGGGCCAGGTCGGCGAAGGTCTCGTCGCCCCAGACCGGGCCGCGGCGCCGGTACCGCCCCGGCACCGGGTCGCCGTCCGCGTACCAGCCGACACCGAAGCCGTCCGCGTTGACCGTCCCGTACCGCTGGTGGCGCGGCTCCCAGGACTGGCGGACCAGCGAGTGCGGCGGCCGGGCCAGCAGCTCCCCGAGCGGCACCGGCGGCCCCACATAGGCGAGATGACGGCACATCAGACATCCCTCGCGGTACGGAAGCCGGAGAAGATCTGGCGCCGCACCGGCAGGTCCCAGTTACGGAAGGTGCCCCGGCACACCACCGGGTCCACGGCGAAGGAACCGCCGCGCAGCACCTTGTGGGCGGGCCCGAAGAACACCTCCGAGTACTCCCGGTACGGGAATGCCGAGAAGCCCGGGTACGGCAGGAAGTCGCTGGCCGTCCACTCCCATACGTCGCCGATCAACTGTCCGGCCCCGCAGGGCGAACGGCCCTGCCGGTACGCTCCGGCGGGCGCGGGCCGCAGATGGCGCTGGCCGAGGTTGGCCCGGTCGGGCGAGGGGTCCTCGTCGCCCCAGGGGTAGCGGCGGGAGCGCCCCGACACCGGGTCGTGGCGGGCCGCCTTCTCCCACTCCTCCTCCGTCGGCAGCCGGCGACCGGCCCAGCGGGCATAGGCGTCCGCCTCGTACCAGCTGACGTGGAGGACCGGTTCGTCCCCGGGCACCGGCTCGGTGACCCCGAAGCGGCGGCGCAGCCACTGCCCGGCGTCCCGGTGCCAGAACAGCGGGGCGGCCAGGTCGTGCTCGCGGACCATCGCCCATCCCTCGGGGGCCCACCAGCGCCGCTCCGTGTAGCCGCCGTCCTCGATGAACTCCTGGTACGCGGCGCAGGTCACCGGTGCGGTGTCGAGGAAGAAACCGGGCACGTCGCGCACATGTGCCGGGCGTTCGTTGTCCAGGGCCCAGGGCTCGGTGGACGTTCCCATCGTGAACGGGCCGCCTTCGACCAGGACTTCGGCCGGAAGGTCCGCCGGGCCGTCGGCGCGCGGCGGCACGGGCGCGGCCAGCACGGCCGGTCCCGCCCTCAGCTGATGGGTGATCAGCATCGTTTCGTCGTGCTGCTGTTCGTGTTGGGCGATCATGCCGAAGGCGAAGCCGGACCGCACCAGCGGCCGGGCCTCGTCCAGAACGGTGGTGTCGAGGACGTCCAGGGCCCGGTCGCGTACCTCCGCGGCGTACGCCCGTGCCTCGGCGGGCGGCAGCAGTGGCAGCGAGGGGCGGGCCGACCGGGGGTGCTCGAAGGCGTCGTACAGGCCGTCGATCTCCGGGCGGATCGCCTCCCGCCCGGCCACCCCGCGCAGCAGCCACAGCTCCTCCTGGTTGCCGATGTGCGCGAGATCCCAGACCAGTGGGGACATCAACGGCGAGTGCTGGGCGGTCAGTTCGCCGTCGTCCACGCTGTCGGTGAGCTGTGCGGTGCGTGCCCGGGCGGTGCGCAGCGCGGCGAGGGCCCGCTGCCGCAGGGCCTCGGGGTCCGCTTCGTGCGGCACGGATCCATGGTGTGCGGGGGAGTCGGTCATGAGCGGGGTCCCTCGAAGTGGTGGTCCGGACCGCCGGGCGCGGCGGACGCGAGCAGTGCGGGGAGGTCGTCGGCCGGGCAGCGGCCCCGGGCCACGTACCGGTCGTGGAAACCGGCCGCGGCCGCCTGCACCCGCGGCGAGGCCCCGAGCCGGGGCAGTGCCTCCAGCGCGGCCCCGAAGCAGGTGAGGGCCGCCGCCCGCAGCTCGGGGTCGGCGAGGCCGTCGCGGGCGGCGCGCACCCAGAGCGGATTGAGCGGTGCGGGGCCCGGCCCGGCCGCCGCGGCCAGCGGCGCCACGGTACGGAACACCGTCTCGGCGGCCTCCGGATCGTCGAACAGGGCGGTGATGACGGCGAGCGGCACCAGCCAGCCGTCCGCGCCGTACTGGGCGTCGATCATGCGCAGCTCCAGATGGCCGCGCGGCCGCACCGGCGGGAAGAGCGTGCTGATGTGGTAGTCGAGGTCGGCGCGCACCGGGGGTCTCGGCGCGCCGGTGCGGATCCAGTCGCGGAACGTCAGTCCGCTGGGTACGGCCCACGGCCCGCTGTCGTCCCGGATGCACATCACCGGGGCGTCCAGCACGTGCGTGGCCCAGGCGTCGCGCGGTGGCAGGCCGGAAGGCGGTGCCACCGGCCGCCACGGATCGAGCGCGGCCCACAGCGACTGCCGGGTGGACCGCCAGGACGTGGGACGCCCCAGCCGGAAGGGCGAGTTGGCGAAGACCGCCACCAGGACCGCGCCCAGCAGATGGCACAGCTGCCAGCGCCGCCCGTAGCCCAGGGGGCCCGGCTCCTCCTCCCCGGCGTCCAGACAGACCTGGACGGACGCGGTGTTGCACATCATCACGCGTCCGGCCGGACCCGACCGGTCCAGGGCGATCTCCATGGCGTCGTAACGGGGTTCACGCAGCAGACGGCGCGGGGAGTGCCACGGATCCACGCCCAGGCCGACCGGCACGAGCCCCAGCCCGTCCAGGGCCTTACGCACCGCGGCAAGATCGGCGGCGGTGGCGTCGACGCACGCCATCAGGGAGTCGGCGGGGCGCGAGCTGAGCTCCAGCTGGCCGCCGGGCTCGAAGGTGACCGACGCGCTCAGGGGCAGGGCCCGCAGGACGCCGGTGGCCGTTTCGAGACGGTGGTGCGGGACCGGGACGCGGGGACGGTCCCGGTCGTGGATGAGCCATTCGAGTTCCACACCGACCTTGCGGGGCGGTCCCGTCTTGAAGCAGATACAGCGCAGTAAGTCCTCGGCCTCGCCCTCGTCCAGGGGCGGGGAACCGCCGGGCGGTCCGTGTTCCCCGGTGGTGTCGCACGACATGCCGGGCCTCCTTCCGTAGTTCTCTCCCACCAGCCAAACCCCTGCGGATGGATCGCACAAGAGTGCCCCTGTCCGCGAGAAATTCGGTTGCGCCCCTGCCGTCGGTGCGCCGAACATGCCCCGTATGCACCACATGGGGGAGAACCGATGAGCGCACGGCTGCGCGCCATCGCGCGCGAGACCGAGGCCGTCGTCGCAGCGGGCCGCTACCGCACCGGGGACGGCCGCGAGGTATCCATCGAACGGGCGCTGAGCAGCGCGGTCTCGGGGACCAGGCTGTACGGGCCCGAACCGCTGCCCCTCGTCGTCCTGGACGGCGACCGCACCACGGCCGTCGAGGTCACCGGCGAGAGCAGCCTGGCCGCCGCCCACCGCATGACCGGCGAGGCCCCCGGCAGGATCGCCGTGCTCAACTACGCCTCCGCCCGCAACCCCGGCGGCGGCTACCTCAACGGCGCCCAGGCCCAGGAGGAAGCCCTGTGCCGGGCCTCGGCCCTCTACGCCACCCTGCTGCGCGCCCCCGAGTACTACGCCCACCACCGCGCCGAACGCAGCGCCTTCTACACCGACCGGGTGATTCACTCCCCGGGCGTACCGGTGTTCCGGGACGACCGGGGAAAGCTCCTCGACACCCCGTACACCGTCGGCTTCCTGACCTCCCCGGCACCCAACGCCGGGGTCGTGCGCACCCGTACCCCCGAACAGGCCCACCGCATCCCCGCCGCGCTCGCCTCCCGGGCGGAGCGGGTGCTGGAGGTCGCGGCGGTGCGCGGGTACCGCAGGCTGGTCCTGGGGGCCTGGGGCTGTGGTGTGTTCCGCAACGACCCGGCGCAGGTGGCCGGGGTGTTCCGGGCGCTGCTCCTGGACGGCGGCCGGTTCGCCGGGCACTTCGAGCAGATCGTCTTCGGCATCCTGGACCGGTCCCCGGACTCCGCCGTCCGGGCCGCCTTCGACCACACCTTCGGTGACATGGCCGCGCCCGGCCCGGCGGGAGTTCAGGCCCAGCCGTAGCGCTCCCGCAGCCGCCCGACGACCAGATCGAACCTGGCCCGGTCCAGCGCGCACGCCTCGCGCCGCATCCCGTCCTCGTGCACCCGCAGCACCCGGTCCAGATCGACCCAGGACGGGCGGCCGGAGCCGTCCCAGGGCCCGGATCCGAGCGCCACCCACTCGCGGTCCCGGTCGTGCGGCCTGCTGGAGAGCCGCACGGCGAGCAGCGTGCCCGCCGCCTCCCGGGCCACCACCAGGACCGGGCGGTCCTTGCCGCGCCCGTCGTTCTCCTCGAACGGCACCCATGTCCACACGATCTCCCCGGGGTCCGGGTCGCCGTCGCGGTCGGGGGCGTAGGAGGTGCGGACCGGTCCCACCTCGCGCGGGTCGGCCTCCGTGGTGGCTCCCGGGCCGGTGCGGCCCGGGACGCCTGCCGCAGGGGCGATGCTGTCGTCACGGTGCTCGAAGATCATCTCCACACCGTAGAACCCGCCCCGGGGGCGCCGGGGCGCGGGGCCGGTGCGTGCCCCGGGGCGCACCCGTGCGGCGCGGGTCTGGAAGACTGCCCGACGCCATGAGCCAGTTACCGAACAAGCCCACCGAACGCCCCGTCCCCACCAGCGTCGACGTCGCACGGCTCGCCGGGGTCTCCAGGGCCACCGTCTCGTACGTGCTGAACAACAGCACATCCGTACGGATCAGCGAGACCACCCGCCGCCGGGTCCGGGAGGCAGCCGACGAACTGGGCTACGTGCCGCACGCCGCGGCCCGCAGCCTGCGCGCCGGACACACCCGCATGGTGCTGCTGCCCACCACCGGCCTCCCGGCCGGGCCGCCGCACCACCGCTTCTTCCACGAGCTGGAGACGGGGCTGCGCCGACTCGACTACACCGTCGTCCAGTACGGCAGCACCGGACTGGACCCGCGGGACGCGCCGCGCGCCTGGGCCGAACTCCGCCCGGTCGCCGTCATCGCCCCCGGCACCATCGACCTCACCCCGGCCGGGATATCGGTGCTCCGGCGATCCGGGGCCAAGGCCGTGATCACCCTCGGTCCGCGCCCGGTGCCCGGCGCCCACGCGCTGGTCATGGACCAACGGGTGGTCGGCGACCGCGCGGTGGCGCACCTGCTGGCGACCGGCCGCCGCCGCATCGGTGTGGTCATGCCCGAGGAGAGCGGTCTGGACCGTCTCGCCGAACCCCGCCTCGCCGGTGCCCGGCAGGCCGCCCGACGCCACACGGCCCGGGTGGAACCGCTGCCGCTGCGCTACGAGGAGGAGTCGGCCGACCGGCTGGCCGCCCGCTGGCGTGCCCTGGACCTGGACGCCGTCTTCGCCTTCGACGACGCGTACGCCATGCTCCTGATGCGGGCCCTGCAGGACGCGGGTGTCGAAGTGCCCCGCGAGACGGCGGTGATCGGCGCCGACGACCTGATGCTGGGCCGCCTGCTTCGGCCCCGGCTCACCACCGTACGGATGGAACTGGCCACCGCCCAGCCGCTCGCGGAGCTGGTGGACCGGCTGGTCAGGGAGCCCGGAGGCAGCCCCGAGCGCCACGACCTGCTGCGGGCCGCGGTGGTGCGGCGCGAATCCGCCTGAGACACCCGGCGGTCCGGTGCGCACGGGTCCGCCCCGGACCGCGGAGGAGCCCTTAACGTGAGGCCATGAGCCATCCGCAGAGCTACGAGATCCTGCTGGTCCCCGGATTCGTCGAAGAGACCCCCGAGGCCGGGGAGGCCGCCGGGGCAAAGGGTGCCGCGGAATCCGGGGAACCCGGCACCGGGAGTGCCGCCGGGGCCGGGGAGACGGAAGGCACCGCCGCGTCCGGCGGTGCCGTCCGCTCGGCGGTCGTCTCGGCGACCGGAGAGACGGGCGCGTCCGGCTACCCCCGGTACGCCGGTGAGGGCTTCGTCGCCGACATCGACCCGGCAACCCGCACGGTCGAAGCCCTGCTGGTCGACGGGGCCGAGCTGACCTACGGCCTCACGGCCCGGGTCAGGGAACGGGACGACACCGGGACCGGCCCCGAGGACTGAGGCCCCGGGCCCGGCCGGCGTGCCAGGGCCTACTGCTGCCCCTGGCTCTTCTGCTCCTCGATGGACTTGCGGACCTCGTCCATGTCCAGCTTCCGGGCCTGCCCGATGATGTCCTCCAGAGCCGCCTCCGGCAGCGCTCCGGGCTGCGCGAACACCGCCACGTTCTCCCGGACGATCATCAGCGTGGGAATGGAACGGATCTCGAAGGCCGCCGCCAGCTCCTGCTGCTCCTCGGTGTTGACCTTCGCGAAGACCACGTCGTCATGACGCTCCGAGGCCGCCTCGTACACCGGCGAGAACTGCCGGCACGGACCGCACCAGGAAGCCCAGAAGTCGATCAGGACGAAGTCGTTGTCGCTGACGATCTGATCGAAGTTTTCCTTGGTGAGCTCGATGGTGCTCATGTTCCGATACCTCATTTCTCTGCCCGCTCGGATCTGTCCGGACAACGGCGCCCGTCCCCGTGCTATTCCGCCTGCCCATGTGGCCGCCGTCCACACCCGCGACCAGACTGTCCCCATGACAGATGCTTCCCAGAACACCGAGTACGACGTCGTGGTCATCGGAGCGGGGCCGGTGGGCGAGAACGTCGCCGACCGGGTCCGGGCCGCCGGGCTGACCGCCGCGGTCGTCGAGTCGGAGCTGATCGGCGGCGAATGCTCCTACTGGGCCTGCATGCCCAGCAAGGCCCTGCTGCGCCCGGTGGTCGCCCGGGCCGACGCCCGCCGCGTCCCGGGCCTCGCCGCCGCCGTACAGGGACCGCTGGACGCCGAGGCGGTCCTCGCCCACCGCGACTACTACGCCTCGTACTGGAAGGACGACGGCCAGGCCGCCTGGCTGGAGGGAATCGGCGCCGACATCCACCGGGGCACGGGCAGGCTCACCGGCGAGAAGCGGGTCACCGTCACGGCGCCCGACGGCACCGAGCACCACCTCACCGCCCGCCACGCCGTCGCCCTGTGCACCGGCAGCCGCGCCGTCGTCCCCGACCTGCCCGGCGTGGACACGGCCCGCCCCTGGACCAGCCGGGAGGCGACCAGCGCGAAGCAGGTGCCCGGCCGGCTGGTGATCGTCGGCGGCGGCGTGGTCGGGGTGGAGATGGCCACCGTCTGGCAGGCCCTCGGCGCCCGGGTGACCCTGCTGGTCCGCGGCACGGGACTGCTGCCCAGGATGGAGCCCTTCGCGGGTGAGCTGATCGCCGAGGCCCTCACCGAGGCCGGGGCGGAGATCCGCACCGGTGCCTCGGTCGCCGCCGTCCACCGCCCCGCCCCCGACGGTCCGGTCACCGTCGAACTGGGCGACGGCGAACGGATCGAGGCCGACGAGATCCTCTTCGCCACCGGCCGCGCCCCGCGTACCGACGACCTCGGGCTGGAGACGGTGGGCCTGGAACCCGGCTCGTGGCTCACCGTCGACGACAGCTGCCGGGTGGAGGGCAGCGACTGGCTCTACGCGGTGGGCGACGTCAACCACCGGGCACTCCTCACCCACCAGGGCAAGTACCAGGCCCGCGTCGCGGGCGCCGCGATCACCGCCCGCGCCACCGGCACCCCGCCCCTGGAGACCGGCCCCTGGGGCGCCCACGCCGCCACCGCCGACCACGCCGCCGTCCCCCAGGTCGTTTTCACCGACCCGGAGGCCGCCGCGGTCGGCCTCAGCCTCGCCGAGGCGGAACGGGCGGGCCACCGGGTCCGCGCCGTCGACTACGACCTCGCCGGCGTGGCGGGCTCCGGCCTCTACGCGGACGGCTACCGGGGCCGCGCCCGCATGGTCGTCGACCTCGACCGGGAAATCCTGCTCGGCGTCACCTTCGTCGGCCCCGGCACCGGCGAACTCCTCCACTCGGCGACGGTCGCGGTCGCGGGCGAGGTGCCGATCCACCGCCTGTGGCACGCCGTTCCGGCGTACCCCACGATCAGCGAGGTCTGGCTGCGGCTGCTGGAGACGTACCGGGGCTGAGCGGCACGGGAGGAGCTGCGGCGGCCGGGCCCGGGGTGAGGACGGCCGCCAGCAGCGCCTTCGTGTACGGGTGCCGGGGCGCGTCGAACACCTCCTGCGCCGCGCCCTCCTCCACCACCTCCGCGTCCTTCATCACCAGCACCCGGTCACTGATCCGCCGGATCACCGAAAGATCGTGCGAGACGAACAACAGGGCCGTGCCCAGGCGGCGCTGGATGCCGTCCAGCAGATCCAGCACCTGGGCCCGCACCGAGGCGTCGAGCGCCGACACCGGCTCGTCGCAGACCAGGACGGCGGGCGACGGGGCCAGCGCGCGGGCGATCGCGACGCGCTGGCGCTGACCGCCGGAGAGCTGGTCGGGGCGGCGGTGCAGATGCTCGGTGCCGAGACCCACCAGCCCCAGGAGCTCCAGCGTGCGGGCGGCCCGGTCCTCCTGGCGCCCGATGCCCTCGGCGATGATCCGCTCCACCGTGAACCGGGGGTCGAGGGCGCTGTACGGGTCCTGATGGACCAGCTGGATACGGGAGCGGCGCGGCCGCCGCAGCCGTTCGGGCAGAGCGGACCAGGGCTCGCCGTCCAGCCGCACCGTCCCGGAGTCCGGCCGCAGCAGCCCCGTCACCACCCGCGTCACGCTGCTCTTCCCGGAGCCCGACTCGCCGACCAGCCCGACCGTCTCGCCCGCGCGCAGCGTGAAGGAGACGTCCCGTACCGCCGTGCGCGCCCCGTACGAGACCGACACCGACGCCACCTCCAGCACCGGCCCGGTCCGCTTCGCCGGGCGCGCCGCCGGACGCAGCACCGAGGCCGCCAACAGGGCCCGGGTGTACGGGTGATGGGGGGCGCCGAGCAGTTCGGGAGTCGGGCCCGACTCCACCACCGTGCCCTGCCGCAGCACCGCCGTACGGTCCGCGATCCGGGCCACCACGCCCAGGTCATGGGTGATCAGCAGGAGCCCGGTGCCGTCCGCCTTCGCCGCGGCCAGCAGATCGAGGATCTGTGCCTGCACCGTCACGTCGAGAGCGGTGGTCGGCTCGTCCGCGATCAGCAGCCGGGGACCGGCGGCCAGCGCCGACGCGATCAGGGCACGCTGCCGCAGTCCGCCGGACAGCTCGTGCGGATACTGCGCGGCCCGCGCCCGCGGGTCCGGAACCCCCACCCGGTCCAGCAGCTCCACGACCCGGTCCCCGGTCCGCGACCGGTCGACCGTACGGTGCAGCCGCATCGGCTCCGCGATCTCGGCCCCGATCCGGCGCAACGGGTCCAGCGACACCAGCGCGTCCTGCGCGACCAGCCCCACGACCCGGCCCCGTACGGAACGCCAGTCGCGCGCCCGGAAACCCGTCACGTCCCGCCCGTCCACCCGCAGCGCCCGGGCCCGTACCCGCGCCCCCGGCCCGGCGAGCCCCAGCAGCGCACGCGCCACCGTGCTCTTCCCCGAGCCCGACTCCCCGACCAGCGCCAGGCACTCGCCCGGCGCGACGGAGAAGGACACGTCCCGCACCGCGTGCACCGGACCGGACCGCCCGGACCCGCCGCGCCCGGCCCCGAAACGCACGTCCAGCCCCGCCACCGTCAGCAACTCGCTCATGCCCCGGCCTCCCCGGGCGCACCGGCCCGCAGCGACCGGCCCAGCACCGTCACCGACAGCACCACCGCGACGATCGCCAGCCCCGGGAAGGTCGCCGTCCACCACGCGGTGGCCAGGAACTCCCGGCCGTCCGACAGCATCGACCCCCACTCGGCGGTCGGCGGCGGGGTGCCGAGCCCCAGGAAGCTGAGCGCCGAACCGGAGATCACGGCGGTGCCGGTGCCGACGGTCGCCAGCACCAGCAGCGGACCCGTCACATGGGGCAGCACGTGTCGCAGCACGATCACCGGCCGCCGCACCCCCAGCACCCGCGCCGCCTCCGCGAACGGGGACCGGACGGCGGGCAGCGCCTGCCCCCGCACCAGCCGCGCGTACGTGGGCACGGCCGCGACGCCCAGCGCCACCAGCACGTTCGCCGTGCCCGAGCCGACCACCGTGACCACCAGCAGGGCCAGCAGCAGCTCGGGAAAGGCCAGCAGCACGTCGAGACCGCGCATCAGCACCCGGTCGGCCAGGCGCGGACCGGTCGCCGCCAGCAGCCCGACGACGAGCCCGGCCAGCACCCCGAGCGCGGTCGCGCCGAGCCCGATCGCCAGCGACGGGCGCGCCCCGTACACCACCCGGGACAGCACGTCGCGGCCCAGCTCGTCCGTGCCGAACGGGTGCGCGCCGCCGGGCGGCCGGAACGCCGCCACCACATCCGTGTCGTCGGGCGGGTGCGGGGCCAGCAGCCCGGGGAAGGCCACCGCCACCGCCAGCACGACCAGCACCCCCGAGGCGATCACCACCGCCACCCGACGACCCTCCCGGGCCCGTACACCCGCGCTCATACGCCCGCCCCTTCCACACGCAGCCGCGGATCGATCACCTGATAGGCGAGGTCCACCAGCAGATTCACCACGACGAACACCGCCGCGGACAACAGCACCAACGAGGTCACCACGGGGATGTCCTTGGACGTCACCGCCGTCACCAGCACCCGCCCGAGCCCCGGCCGGGCGAACACCGTCTCGGTGAGCACCGCACCGCCCAGCAGACTGCCCACCACCCAACCGGAGAGCGTCGCCACGGGCAGCGCCGCATGGCGCAGGGTGTGCCGCAGCAGCACCCGCCGCTCGCTCGCACCCCTGGCCCGTACGGTCAGCGCGAACGGCCTGGCCAGCGCCTCGTCCAGCTCCTGGCGCACGACCCGGGCCAGCACGCCGCCGATCGGCAGGGCCAGGGTCAGCGCGGGCAGGACCAGCGCCGCCACCCCCTGGTCGCCGGCCGCGGGCAGCAGCCGGAAGCGGTACGACAGCACCGTCAGTCCCAGGATGCCCAGCCAGTACGAGGGCACCGACACCGCGAGCAGTTCGAGCCCCGAGGCCACCGCACGGGCGATCCGGCCGCGCCCCGCGGTCGCCACGGCGGCCGTGAACGCGATGAGCAGGGCCAGCGCGGTCGCCGCCAGCGCCAGCTCCACCGTCGGCCCGATCTGACCGGCCAGCACATCGCCCACCGGCAGCCCCAGTTGGTACGAGCGGCCCAGGTCGCCGGTCAGCAGCCCGCCCAGCTGCCGCAGATACTGCACCACCAGCGGGTCGCCGAGCCCGTAGTCGGCCCGGATGCGGTCGCGCAGCTCGGGCGTCGCGGACGTCGACGGGCCGAGCACCGTGTCCACCACATCGCCCGGGACCAGGTGCAGCACCAGGAACGACACGGTCGCCGCACCCCACAGCACCAGCAACCCGGCCCCGAGCCGCCGCACCACCGGCACCGTCCACCGCCGCGCCCGGGGGCTCATCGGCCGCCGTCCACCCACGCGCCCTGGAACAGCGGCCACGCCGAGGCGTCGAAGGTCACTCCGTGCGCCCGGCCCCGCACCCCCAGCTGCCGGGTGCCGACGAACGCCGGGAGCGCGTAGCCCTGGGCCATGACCCGCTGCTGCACCTTCGCGTACAGCGCCTCGCGCTCCTTCGCCGAGGTGGCCGCCGTCGCCGCGTCCAGCCAGCCGTCGATCCGCGGGTCGTCCACCCGGGAGCCGTTCGCCCCGCCGTCGGCGAGCCGGCTCCTCGAGTGGAAGACCGTGCGCAGCAGGTCCGGGTCCGAGCCGCCCCAGGCGAAGGCGATGATGTCGTAGTCGCCGCGGTCGCGGACCGGGGTGTAGCTGCCCGCGTCCAGCGGCTCGAGGACCAGTTCGATGCCCGCCCGCTTCAGTTCGGCCTGGACGGCGGTGTCGAAGGTGCGCCGCTCGGCCTTGGTGTACGCCGGGACGTACAGCAGGGTCAGCCGGAACCGCTCGCCGTTCCTGGTCCGGTAGCCCTCGGAGTCCCGGCCGGTCCAGCCGAGCCCGTCGAGCAGTGCCCCCGCCCTGGCCGGATCATGCCCCCAGCTGTGCTCGACGGCCGGGGCGTAGCCGGGGGTGGACGGGCTGAGCGGACCCCAGGCGCGTCGGTACTGCCCGGCGAAGACGGCCTTGGTGATGGCCGCGGTGTCCACGGCGTGCAGGACGGCGAGCCGGGCGTCGAGCTGGTCGAAGGGGGCGCGTTCGGTGTTGAGGAAGTAGGAGTAGACGATGCCCGGCGAGTCGTGGCCGCTGATGGACAGGCCCGGCTGCGACTTCAGCGAGGCGACCCGGTTGGCCGGGAGGAAGTCCGCGACGTCCGCCTGGCCGGAGGTCACCGCTCCGACCCGGGTCGCGTTCTCCGGCAGGAAGCTGACGACCAGCCGCTCGACATGGGCGGGGCCGTCGTTCCCGGCCGAGGCGGGCGGCCAGGCGTACGAGGCGTTGCGGGCGAGGACCAACTGCTGGCCCTTCACCCGGGAGACGAAGGTGAACGGCCCCGTGCCGACGGAGGCCGACCCGCCGGCCGCCAGTTCGTCCGTCCGCTCGCGCAGCGTCTTCGGCGAGTGGAAGCCGAGATACGTCGTCGACACGGCGTGCAGGAAGGACGCGTACGGCCGCTTCAGCCGGACCGTCACCGTGTGCCGGTCCACGACCTCGGTGCGCTCGTACGGGCCGATCAGGGTGGCCGCGTACTGCGACTTGGTGGCCGGGGCCACGATGTGGTCGAAGTTCGCCCGCACCGCCGCCGCGTCGAACGGGGTGCCGTCGGTGAACCCGACGTCGTCGCGGAGACGGAAGGTGTACGCCCGGCCGTCGTCCGAGACCTTCCACTCCCTGGCCAGCCACGGCTCGAACGTGCCGTCCGGGCGCTGGGCGACCAGGGAGTCGAACACGTTGCGCATCAGTACGCCGACGATGTCGGCGGGGGACACGTGGGGGTCGAAGTTGTCCGGTTCCACGTCGGTGGCGAAGGTGAGCGTCCCGCCGTCGCGCGGGGGTCCGTCCGCGCCCGGGGAGGGACCGGCCGCGGCGCCGGGGGAGCAGGCGGTCAGACCGGCCGCCGTCAGGGCACCGGCGGACAGCAGGAGGAAGGACCGGCGAGTGGGCACGGAAGCTCCGTTCAAAGAGGTACGGCGGTGCGGAAAGGGGGTGCGGGGGTCAGTGCGGGCGGCGCACCGCACGCCAGGCACGCACCGTGATGCGGTAGACCTCGCCCTGTTCGGCGGTCCGGGCGGCGGCGGCCCGGCCCACCGCGTCGAAGAAGTCGGTCTGCCGGTCGTCGGGGAGCAGCCGGCTGAAGTAGGTCCCGAACGTGGCGGCGTGGAAATCCCGGTACTGACCGGCCCCGTCCGCCCGCACCGGCACCGTCCGCCCGTCCGTCTCCTCGACGGTGAAGTGCCGCTCCAGCAGGGCCCGGACCTCGGCGACGGGCCGGGCCCGTATCCCCATCGGCACGATCCCGGACAGCCCGGCCGGGGCGCCGAGCAGCCGCAGCGCGTCGCGGGCCACGACGTCCTCGCCGCCGAAGCCGGCACCGTCCGTCACCGGGTGATGGGTCGTCAGGACGAAGGCTCCGCCGGGCGCCAGATGTGCGGCGATCCAGGCGAACGCCCGCTCCTCGTCCGGATGCAGCCAGTGCAGCACCGACGTCATGAAGGCCACGTCGAACCGGTCGTCCAGGGCGGGCAGGCCCAGCAGGTCCCCGGTCAGCAGCTCGGCCCGCCCGGCCAGCCGCGCACCGGCCTCCCGGACCCGGTGCGCGGAGCCGTCGACGCCCACCGCCCGCACCGCCCGCGGCCAGCGGTCCAGCGCCGCCTCCAGCAGCGCCCCCGTCCCGCAGCCCAGATCGAGCACGGTGCGCGGCGCCTGCGGCGCGAGGGACAGGACCCAGTCGTGGTCCTGCGCCTGCCGGATACGGCTCACCTCGTCGTAGCCGGACAGGGTGCGGGCACGGTCGAGTATGTCGTCGGTCATGGCCGGTACGGTCCCTTCACAGCGGGGCGTCGACGAGTGCCGCGATGCGTTCGCGGACCGCCGACAGGTCGTGGTTGCGGTAGAGGTTGATGCGGTTGCGCGCCAGGTCGCCCCGGTGCACGTACTCGTACAGGTCCTGCCGCTGCCCGAAGCTGTCGGCGGTGAGGTCCCAGGCGAGCCGGAACAGCCGGGACTTGTGCGCGGCGTCGATGCCCCTGCCGCGCATGTAGCGGTCCAGCAGGGGCCGCAGCTCGGCCGAGCGCAGGTCGTTCTCGGTCGGCTGCATCAGGATTCCCGACTGGCCGATGCCCCGGACGATCGACACCGCCCGCCCGGCCACCTGGGCCGCCCACACCGCCGCGGCCGGGGTCGGCCCGGGGGCCAGCAGTCCGCTGTCGGTGCGGCGGGCGGTGGCCTCCCCGGCGTCGAGGAAGTGGTCCAGGAGCTGGGCGTATCCGGCGAGTTCCCCCAGGTCCTCCTGGATGTTGCGGAAGCCGTCCACGCCGATCGACTCCGCCAGCAGCGAACCGACCCCGAGCAGGGTGCGCAGCCGCTCGCGGTAGCGGATCTGGCCGATGTACTGGCTCCAGGCGTTGATCCGGCCGAGCCCCTCCCGGGCCAGCGCCCCGTCCCCGAGCAGGAACACCCGGTCCCACGGCACGGTCACGTCGTCGAAGAACAGCATCGCGTCCTGCTCGTCGTACCGGCGGGCGAACGGGTGGGCGTGCCCGTGCGGCTCCCCGCCGAACGGCTCCCGGCACAGAATGCGCAGCCCCGGCGCGTTCAGCGGCAGCGAGAACCACACCACGAACTCCTCGGCGCCGCGCTGGGCGAACGAGGCCGAGAGATAGACCAGCACCTCGTGCGCGAACGGGGCGAGCGTGGTGAGCTGCTTGGCGCCCCGCACCACGATCCCCTCACCGTCCTCGCGCAGCACCCGCAGCGCGTGGTCCGGATGGTCGACCGGACTGGCCGAGCGGTCGATCTGCGGATCGCCCAACGCGTGCGTCAGCAGCAGGTCCCGCGACGCCGCGAACCGGTGGTACGCCTCCGCGTTCGCGCCGAAACCCGGGCGGTTGGTCTCCAGCCGGTGCCGGAAGTCCAGCAGACCGACGGCGATCGAGGACATGAAGGCGGGGGAGCGGCCGTGCTGGCCCCAGGACTCCCGCATCCACACCTCGGCGCTGTCCCGGGCCGCCCGCAACTCCTCGGCGGTGCGCGGCGGATGGTAGCCCCGGCCGATCCGCAGACCGGTTCCGGGATCCTCGACGGTGAGCAGTTCGCGGTACGCCGGGTCGTGCTGGAGGTCGAGCAGCCGGGACAGTTCGGCGACCGGCGCGGCGAACGCCGGGTGCTCGGCCACGTTCTTGATCTCTTCGCCGTCCAGCCACACGCTGCGCCCGTCGTCGAGACCGGCCCGGAAGCGTGCGCCGTCGAGCGCGCCGAGCGGTTCGACGGCCGAAGTGAGAGAGGAGGTCATGGTGAGATCCCTTGCTGATGCGGAAGAGCGGGTTCGAGCGACTCCTGAACGCGGGGCGGTACGGGGCCGAGACCGTGGTAGCGGCCCGCCTGGTGCACCAGCGGCGCACCGCTCCCGGCCCGTACGCCGACGACCTGGCCGATGAGCAGCGCGTGATCCCCGCCCGGCGCCACGGTCACGAGCCGGCAGTCGAACCAGCTCAGGCAGTCGTCGAGGACGGGCGCCCCGGTCTCCTGCCGCCCGAGGCCGACCGGCGGCGGCTGGGCGCGGTGGCGTTCGGGCGCCGCGTAGTAGTCGGCGACCTCCCGCTGGTCGTGGCGGAGCACGTTCACCGACAGCACGCCGGAGGCGCGCGCCGCCCACACCAGCGGGCTGTGGCGGCCGATCGCCACGGCGATCAGCAGCGGGTCCAGGGAGAGCGAGGAGAAGGCGGAGACGGTCTTGGCGGGGGTGCCGTCCCGGTAGCGGGTGGCCACCACGGTCACCCCGGTGGGGAAGGTACGGGCGGCGGCGAGGTACTCCGCGGCCGTCGGCTCGCGGTGGCCGGTGAGGCGGCTCATCGCACCCTCACCCGGTAGTCGTCGAGCCAGCGGTCCACGGCCAGCAGGTGGTCGAGGCCGCCGGTCGGGTGAGGGGCCGCGCGCGGTCCGGGCAGCGGGGTCCCCGCCGTCAGGCGCCGCTTCACCGCGTCCCGGTCCACCAGCTCGAAGACCGGGCTGTCCCGGTGCACCAGGTCCTCGGCCAGGGCCCGGAGCGTACCGGCGTAACCGGGGGCCGAACTGGCCGGGTAGCCGCTTTTGGGCCGGTGCAGCACGCTCGGCGGCAGCAGGTCGCCGACCGCCCGCCGCAGCAGCGCCTTCGGCACCCCGCCCGCGTTCTTCAGCGCCCACGGAACGTTCCACACGTACTCGACCAGCCGGTGGTCCGCGAACGGCACCCGCACCTCCAGACTGGCCGCCATGCTCATCCGGTCCTTCCGGTCCAGCAGGGCGGGCAGCCAGCGGGTCAGCGCCAGCCACGAGATCTGCCGGGCCCGCCGCTCGGTCCCCGACTCGCCCGGCAGGTGCGGCACTTCGGCCAGTGCCTGGGCGAACCGGTCGGCGGCGTACTCCCGGGGCCGAATCCACGCCGCGGCCTCCGGCCGCAGCAGGTCCGCCGGGGAGGAGCCGCCGGTCAGCCAGGGGAAGGTGTCCAACGGGCGGTCGTGGTGGAAGTACGGGTAGCCGCCGAACACCTCGTCGGCCACCTCGCCGGAGAGCGCGACGGTGACATGCCGCCGGACACCCTTGAACAGCAGGTACAGCGACACGTCCGGCTCGCCCCAGCCGGGCCGGTCGCGGGCCCTGAGCCCGATGGAGCGGTGCGCCAGCAGCTCGCCGCCCGGCACGGTCACCGCGGTGTGCACCGTGGCGAGCCGGGCGGACAGCTCCTCGATGTACGGGGCGTCGCTGTCCCGGTTCCAGTCGCCGAGCCGCTCCGGCTGCTCGTCCGGCGGGAAGTCCACCGAGAACGTCGCGACCTTCTCACCGTCGGCGCCGGCCGCGGCCAGCGCGGTCAGGGCGGAGGAGTCGAGCCCGCCGGAGAGCAGCAGCCCCAGCGGAACGTCGCTGACCAGCTGGCGCCGCACCGTGTCGGTCAGCAGCTCCCGCACCCGGGCCGCGGTGGTGGCGTCGTCGTCGGTGTGCGGCCGGGTCTCCGGCCGCCAGTACGCCCGCTCACGCACCCCCTCGGGGCCGAACCGCACGGTGTGCCCGGGGCGCACGGTGCGCAGCCCCCGGAACACGGTGCGCCCCGGGGTCGGCGCCGACGCCACGGCGAACAGCTCGGCCAGCCCCTCGGCGTCCGTCTCGGCCGTGAAGAGCGGGTTCGCCAGCACCGCCTTGGGCTCCGAACCGAAGAGCAGGCGACGCTCCCCGGCCGTCCAGTACAGCGGCTTCACCCCGAGCCGGTCACGGACCAGCAGCAGCTCCTGGCGGGCCACGTCCCAGACCGCGTACGCGAACATCCCGTTCAGCCGGCCCACCGCCGCCTCGCCCCACTGGAGGTGGGCGCGCAGCACCACCTCGGTGTCCGAGGCGGTACGGAAGCGGTGCCCCAGCGCGGACAGTTCGGCGCGCAGCTCCCGGAAGTTGTAGACCTCGCCGCTGTACGTGATCGCGGCCAGCACCCGGCCCTCGTCGTCGCGGGCCTCCATCGGCTGGGTGCCGCCCTCGACATCGATCACGGCGAGCCGGCGGTGGCCGAGCGCGGCGCGCTCGGAGAGCCAGACGTCCCCCGCGTCGGGACCGCGCGCCACCATCGTGTCGGTCATCGCCCGCACGGTGCGTGCCTCGGTCCGCAGATCGCGGTCCCGGTCGACCCACCCCGCTATGCCGCACATGTCGCCTCCCAGACGCAACCCGGGCCGTCGGGGCCCTCGGTGAGTTCGTGCCGTGCGGTGAAACCCTTGGCGGTGATGTTGGCGCCGGTGGCATGCACGCAGTACTCGCACGGCGAGGCGAGCGTCAGCTGCACGCCCCGGGCACGCGCCCGCTCGCGGTAGTCCCAGATCGCGCAGTGCGCGATCTCCAGCACGGCCCGCTCCGTGCCGTCCTCGGTGACGCGGTAGCGCGAGCCGTACGACTCGGCCTGACGGGCCACCCGGAGCACCGGGTCCAGCGCGCCGCGGCCGTGACCGGCCTCGACGTAGCGGTGCACCTCGGCGCCGGCCCGTGCCCAGGCGGCCAGTTCGCCGTGCCCGTAGCGGGACACCAGGAAACGTTCCATCAGGGCCTGGGCGCGGAAGAAGACCCGCTGCCAGTCGTCGGCACCCGCCTCGGTGCCCGGCGCCGGGAGATCGGCGAAGATCTCCGAGCGGACCGTGATCCAGTCGTCGATGTCCTGACCGCCGCGGGTCTCGGTGAGATACCGCGTCAGTCCTGCCTCGGCCTCGAACAGGCGCTGCCGCCACAGTGCGGCGCGCTCCGACGGGCTCATGTCGGTGGAGTACTTCTGCTTCATGCGCAGCTCTTTCGACCGGAGAACACATGATTCGGAAAAGGTGAATTCAAAATTCCTGAGCAGGATAGGAATGCGAGTTCGAGCTCGTCAATGTCAATCCGGAAGGCGGTGCACCGGCCATCCTGTGACTCCTGATAACAGCATCCGCAATGAATTCCACAAGGATCCCGGACGGAATACCCTGGCGCGATGGCGCTGTTCGAGGGATTTGAATCACTGACCGTCACCGGGGCCGACGGCGGCCCCGTGCACCTCCGCCGGGCCGGTGAGGGACCACCGCTTCTCCTGCTGCACGGATTTCCCCAGACGCACGCGATGTGGCACACCGTCGCCCCGCTCCTGGCCACGGATTTCACCGTCGTCGCTGCCGATCTGCGGGGGTACGGGGCCAGCCGGCGGGCCGCGGAACCGGGGCGCGCGGGATCGTCGCCCTCCCCGTACAGCAAGCGCGCCATGGCCACAGACCTGGTACGGGCCATGGCGGAACTCGGCCACGAACGCTTCGCGGTGGCCGGCCACGATCGGGGCGGCCGCTGCGCCTACCGCCTCGCCCTGGACCACCCGGACCGGGTCGACCGGCTCGCCGTGCTCGACATCGTGCCGACCGCCGACGCCCTGGACGCGGTGGACGCGCGGGCCGCCAGGCAGCTGTGGCGCTGGTTCCTCCTGGCCCAGCCGTACCCCGTGGCCGAGCGGATGATCGCCGCCGACCCCGAGACCTTCCTCTTCGGCGCGCACTCCCGGCTGTTCGCCCCCGAGGCGCTCGCCGCCTACCGGGCCGCCGCCGCGGACCCGGCCGTCGTCCACGCGATGTGCGAGGACTACCGGGCGATGTTCGGCGACGACCTCGACCACGACCGGGCCGACCGGCTGACCGGACGGCGGATAGAGGCACCGCTGCTCGCCCTGTGGGGCAAGCGCTCGCACACCGAACGGCACCACGACGTACTCGCGGTGTGGCGCGCCTGGGCGCACGAGGTAAGGGGCGGGGCGCTGGACTGCGGGCACTTCCTGCCGGAGGAAGCGCCCGCCGAGACCTACGCGGAGCTGCGCTCCTTCTTCGCCGAGGCCGCGACCGGGTGACCGCAGGCCACCCGCTCCCGCCCGATCCTGACGACCTCCGCGCCGGGATCGCGGTGCTCCCGAACCAGCCGGGCCACCAGCTCCCGGTCGGCGGGGCCGACCGGGGCCTGCACCACGATCAGCGCCTCCGGGTCGTCGACCGGCCGGAACGCCGAGAGCAGCAGGTCCAGCCCGCCGTACCGGGGCAGCAGCACCGAGACCTGCCGGGCCGTCAGATCACCGACGCCCTGGCACTCCCACCACTCGGCCAGTTCGGGGAAGTCCGCGCGCAGGGTCGCGTAGATCTCCCGCGTACGCCGGTCCGTCCCCGCGAGCCGCGCGGTCTGTCCCCGGAAGTGGGCCAGCACCGCACGGGCCACCGGCTCCCACTCCAGCAGCGTCGAACGGAACGCGGGGCTGCCGGCCACGCACCACATCAGATTGCGCCGCTCGGCCGGGATCGCCGCCGGATCGGACCACACCGCGGCGTACGCGTCGTTCCACGCGGTGATGTCGAAACGGGAGTCCAGCAGCACCGCCGGACTGTTCTCCCAGGTGTCCAGCAGCCCCTGCACCCGGGCGGCCACCTCGCCGTGGCCCGCCCCGTCCGGCGCGGGCGGCAGTAGACCGGACAGCGCCAGGACGTGCCGGTGGGACACCGCGTCCAGCCCCAGCGTCCGGGCCACCGCCTCCAGCACCTTCCGGGACGGAATCACCCGGCCCTGCTCCAGCCAGGTGTACCAGGCGAGCCCGACACCCGAGAGCGCGGCGACCTCCTCGCGCCGCAGGCCGGGGGTGCGGCGGCGGCCGGTGTCGGGCAGACCGACCTGGCGCGGCGACCGCCGCTCGCGGTGGGCGCGGAGAAATGCGCCCAGCTCCTTGGAATTGGCGAATCGCTGGTTCTCGCCGCTCTCTTCGCCGGAATGTTCCGTGACAGCCGTGGATCTCGTGGAATCCGTGGTCGAATGGGCCGATTCTTTCATGGAAGAATTCCTTCCGGGTCTGCCGGGCGGCTGGCGGGGAGACGGAGATCGTGCACCATGCCCCTACATCGCCGGTGCCGCCCGTGTGCTCCGGAATCGGAAATCCCGCTGCCCGGCCTCATCCCGTCCCCCGAATCTCCGCGATCCCGCGGTACCGGAAGCCAGCTTAACCGCGCCCGCCGCACCGCCGTCCGTTTTCTCGGCAGTTGTCCGTCAGGCGAGATGTTGCGTTAAGAATTCCGCAACAGAACCGACGGCCGCCACGGCCTCCGGCAGCCGGTCCACGGCCAGCTGCCAGCAGTGCGTCGTCGCCTCCCACATCTCCACCCGGCACTCCCCGCCCGCCTCCGTCACCCGGGCGCCGAAGCGCTCCGCGTCGTCCGCCAGTACCTCCGCGCGGCTCGCCTGGAGCAGCACCGGTGGGAGCGCCGCCAGCGACGCCGCGTCGGCGAACAGCGGCGAGGCGCCGGGGTCGCGGGGGTCCGCCCCGGCGAGATAGAGCGAGGCGGAGTGGCGCAGCGAGGCCCGGTCGAGCACCGGATCGGTGGCCGCGCACCGCTCGAACGCGGGCGATTCCAGGGTGAGGTCCAGCCACGGCGACAGTCCGGCCACCGCGGCGGGCACCGGCAGCCCCGCCCGCCGCGCGGCCAGGACCACGGCCAGCGCCAGCCCGCCACCGGCCGACTCGCCCACTACCGCGATCCGGTCCGCGCCGACCCCGCGGCGCAGCAGCTCCGCGTAGACCGCGAGTCCGTCCTGCACGGCGGCCGGGAAGGGGTGCGCGGGCGCCAGCCGGTAGGCCGGCACCACCACCTCGCACCCGGTCAGCCGGGACAGCCGGGCGGCCAGCGGGCGGCTCAGCGCCGGGGAACCGGACCGGTATCCGCCCCCGTGCAGATGGAGCAGCACCGGCCGCCCGCCCCCGGGCGCCGAAGCGATCCGCAGCACCGGGCGCCCGCCCAGCAGTTGGCCCGAACTCATCCCCGGAGCTCCGCGAGCAGACCGGTCAGCGCGTCCGGGCGCGCGTACAGCTCGGGCGTCGGCGCGACGTAGAGCAGCAGCGTCGTCACCCCCGGACGGAGGAACGCGGCGATCCGCTCGCGCAGCGCGGCCGGCTCACCGTGCAGCCACAACGCGTCCACGAGTCCGTCGGGCAGCGCGGCCGAGGCGCCGACACGGTCACCGGCCAGATACGCCTCGTACGACTCCTTCAACAACTCCCCGCGCCCCAGCCACTCGTGGAACGCGTGATAGGGCTTCTGGTTGAGGATCCAGCCGAGGAAGCCACGGCCCGCGCCACGGGCGTACGCCACGTCGCGCGTCGGGCAGACGAAGAGCTTGACCACGGTCTCCCGCTCCGGCAGCGGACGGCCGCCCACCCCGTCGACCCGCCCCTCGGCCCGGCCCGCGGCGATCACCTTCGGCACGTCGTCGGCCGTCAGCAGATTGAGCACCGCCCCGTCCCCGTCCCCGTACGCCACCCCGAGCATCCGTGGACGCAACGCGCCGACCAGAACCTTGGGCGGCCTGGGCGGTGTGAAGCCCAGGCTGAAGCCGGGTGCCGACAGCGTCGCGTAGTCCTCGCCCACCGGCTCCCCGCGCAGCGCCCGCTTCAGGAACCGGACGGTGTCCCTGACCCGGGTCAGCGGGCGGTCGTGGGTGCCGCCGTTGAGCGCGGTGGTGTGCGCCGGGACGGAGGCGCCGACCCCCAGCAGCACCTCCGTCTCGGTGAGCCGGGCGAGGGTGGCCGCGGTCTGCGCGAGGATGCCGGGGCCACGGGTGAAGACCGGCACCACCCCCGTGCCCAGGCGCAGCCGGGGCTGCCAGGCCGCCGCGGCCGCGAGCGGGGTGAAGGCGTCGATGCCGCCGCCCTCCCCGGTCCACACATCGGTGAACCCGAGGTCGGGAAGGGCTTCGACGGTGCGGCGCTGAGCGGCCAGGGCCTGGGCGGGCAGTGGCAGATTGACGCCCCAGCGGACAGTGGTCATGGATGTACGTACTCCTGTTCGTCACGGATCTCGGACTGCGGCGGGGCGGGGCGCGGGTGGCCGGGTGCGGCCGGGGCACGGCCGCGCAGTCGGCGCAACGGCCGCTCCACCAGGTAGTGGCTGAGCGCGGCGCAGCCGGCGGACAGCACCACGGTGGTGGGGAACAGCACCAGGAAGTCCGCCGAGCCGGCCCGCTCACCGGTCACGCGGAGCCAGCCCTCGACCACCACCATGTGCCAGAGGAACAGCCCGTACGAGATCCGCCCCAGCCAGGCGGGCACCGGACGGGACAGCAGACCGGCCGGTGTGCCCCGCCCGGGCCGGGCGGGGCCCAGCGCCAGCGGCGCCACCAGCGCCACCGCGATCACCAGGTACAGCACGTGCTCCAGCAGCGCCTCACCGACGCCCGGGTAGCGCAGCGTCGAACCGGTGAGCGGCGTCGACACCAGCACGTACCCGGCGAGCGCCACGCCCCAGCACAGCCACGGCCTGCGGGCGAGGGCGAACGGCCGCGTGCTTCGGGAGGCGAGGACCGCGAGCGCCATGCCCGCCGCGAAGTACCCGGCGTACTCGGGCAGCCACAGCTGGGCCGGGGGATACGCACCGGCCGACGGCACATGGGTGAGCACCACCGACAGCAGGGTCACCGCCTCGACCGCGCCGAGCGCCGTCAGCACCAACCCCGCCCGGCCCCGCCGCAGTTGCGGATGGAGCGCGGCGGCCAGCAGCGGCAGCACGGCGTAGAAGGACACCTCGGTCGCCAGGCTCCAGGTCTGCGGCAGACCGGCCGGGATCGGGTCGGAGCCGTAGACGTGCAGCAGCAGGAAGGTCCGCAGCGCGGGCCAGGGGGCCGTGAGGGTGTCGCGCCCGAACCAGACCAGTGCGACCAGCGCCACCAGCCAGTAGGCGGGCAGGATGCGCACCGCCCGGTGCCGGAGGTAGCGGCCGGTGGCCGGGCGCGGGGCACCGTCGCGGGCCGCGTCGGCGAACGGGCGGTACAGCAGCAGCCCGGACAGCACGAAGAAGATCGGCACCCCGATGGTGAAGCGGGAGACGACCGGCCCGAGCGGCCCGGCCTCGCCGATGCCCAGCCAGCTGGAGGCGACCTGGCCGGTGTAGATGCCCACGTGCAGGGCGATCACCAGCAGCGCGGCCACCGCCCGCAGCCCGTCGAGCGACCGGGTGCGCTCGCGCCCGGTGTCAGGCACGCCCATCGGCCGCCGCCTCCTTCCGGTCCTGGTGACCGGAGCCGTCCGCGCCGGACTTCCCGGGCACCCCGGCGGGCGCCGGACGCAGCCGGCCCACCAGCGGCAGCGCGGTCAGCCCGGCCAGCACCGCGAGGCCGCCGCCGACGACGGCGGTGCCGGTGTCCGCGTGCGCGAAGGTGCCCGCGACCGCGACCCCGACCGCCGTTCCCGCGTACAGCGTCGCGCTGTTCCAGGAGCTCGACGTCGCCCCCAGGTCCGGCCGGGACGACACCAGCAGGGTCTGGACGAGCGTGCCGAACGCCCCGCTCGCGAAGAACCACACCAGCACCGCCGCGTACGCCACCAGCGAGTTCGTACCGAGCGCCGCCAGTACGGCACCACCGCCCAGTAGCAGGCACCACACCGGGATCCACCGCGCGTCGCCGGTTCCGCGCTCCCGCGCCCGGTCCCCGATCCGGCCGGCGGCCAGCGAACCCAGCGCGCTCCCGGCCCCGACCAGAATGCCGAGCAGCCCCAGCTCGTTGACGGAGAGCCCGAACCGGTCGTGCAGCGCCGAACCGAGGAAGGTGTACGCCCCGAGGTTCGCGGCCTGGAGCAGGAAGACGACGATCAGGGTGTGCCGCAGCACCCCGTCACCCCAGACGGTGAACACCGAGGTGAACCGGAGGGGCGCCGCCCCGGCCTCCTCGGCCGGGCGGGCCTTGACCTGGGCGAGGAGCAGCGGCACCGACGCCGTGGTCAGCACGGTGAGCGCCCAGAACGACGCCCGCCAGCCGCCCCAGCCGGCCAGGAAGCTGCCGGCCGGGACGCCCAGCACCTGCCCGGCGGAGAACAGCGCCATGCCGAGCCCGACGGCCCGGCCGCGGACCGGGGCCGGGGCGGTCTCCGCGATGTGCGCCCAGACCGACGGCCCGGCCAGCGCCGCGCCGAGGGCCCCGAGGACCCGGGCGACGACGAGCACGGTCAGGTTCCCGGCCACCGCGGCGAGCGCGTTGCCCAGCAGGAACAGCACCGTCCCCGCCAGCACGGTCGGCCGGCGCCCGAAACGGTCGGAGACCGCCCCGAGGAACGGCGCGGTCAGGGCGTACACCAGGGTGTACGCGGTGACCGTGCTCGCGGCGGCGGCCACCGAGACCCCGACCGACCCGGCGATGGTGGGCAGCAGCGGCGAGACCAGGAAGGTCTCGGTGCCGATCAGGAACAGCAGCAGATACACACCTGTGTACGCGGCCCACGGCACCCGGGCGGGTGGCGACTGGGCGGGCGGCGCCTCGTCGGTGACGGGTGGGGTGGACTCGGACACGGCATTCCTCTCGCCGGACGGCGTCTGACGAGGCGATCGTCGCGCCGCGGGCGGCGGGCAGCCAGATCCCGAATCATGCTGGTACTGGCACACACAGGCTGCGGCGCAGCGCGGCCAGGAACCGTTCCGCGAAGACCGGGTGCCCGGCCGGTCCCGGATGCAGCCGGTCGGTCCCCTCGGGCTCCAGCAGCAGCCCGGCCCCGGCCTCGCGCGGGCCGAAGACATCGAGCCCGTCGACGTGGTGGAGGTTGCGGTCGCCGTGCCGGCGCAGCAGCGCGACGGCCTCGCGGACCCGGGTGCGGCACTCCACGATCGTCAGACCGGAAGGTCCGGGGACGGTTTCCCGGTCCGGTGCCACGATCGTCGACATCAGGGCGAACGGGGTCGTCGGATGGCGTTCGCGGACCGTGGCCACGAAGCCCACCAGGGCCGAGGTGAAGGCTGCCGGGCTGTGGCTCCCGAGCGCCTGGACGTTGATGCCGACGCAGGCGGTGAGCAGTTCCGCGGGCAGATCGCGCATCAGCCGGGCCGACATCGGCTGGAGGCAGCAGGCCGCCCCGAGCGCGATGGACGTGAGATCGAGACCGGCCCGCCCGGCCACCAGCGCGGGCCAGGCCCGGGCGGGTGAACGGGCGCCCCGGCCCTGCGAGATGGAGCTCCCGTAATGCACCCAGCGGGGGCGCTCGACGTCGTCGTACGCGAGGGCCGAAGCCGGGTCGACGACCAGTGACCGGAGCCGGAACTGGTGGTAGACCGGGAGCCAGAGTTCGACGGTGACCATCCGCCCCGGCAGCCCCGTCACCACGAACTCGGCGTCCTCGCCGTCGCACCGCAGCTCCACGGTGTCGGTGATCCGTCCGTCGACCACCACGTCCAGACGGGGCAGCTCCTGCGGGCCGTTGAGCCGGGGCGCCGGGTCGGCCCGGTAGCGGCAGCCGATCACCCGGCTGTCGGTCCTGAGCGTGACCCGGACCCCGGCGGGCATCGCGGCCCGCCCGATCCCGCCCTCCGGCAGATGCAGCTCCGCCTCCTCGTGGGGCACCCGCCAGGGCGCCACCCAGCCCGGCCCGTACTGCAACGACACCGCACCGCGAAACCGCAGTACGGGATCGTCCCCGGCCACCACCCGCCGTACCGCCATCTCCCGCCACCTCCCCGATTCGGTCGCCATCCTCGGCGGACCGGTCGGCCGCAACCAGTCGTTGCGGATGCTGTGACCAGGAGTCACCGGCAGGAGAGACGGGAGAGACAGGAGCGGCGGGAGAGGCAGGATCGGCGGAGGAAGGCAGGAGCGGCGGGAGAGGCGAAGGAGGAGGGGCGGGCGGGGCGGGGGCCGCGGTGCGTCAGGCGGGCGGCCGGACGCCGCTGGTGGTGACGCGGACGTGGTCGACGACGAGCTGCTGCGGGAAGGCGGTGCCGCCGTCTGGGTTGCCCGGCCAGTCGCCGCCGACCGCGAGGTTGAGGATCAGGAAGAAGGGCTTGTCGAAGACCCAGGTCCTGCCGCCGAGATCGGCCGGCGTACGGCGCTGGTAGACGTTCCCGTCCACCGACCAGGTCACCGAGTCGGGTGCCCAGTCGACGGCGAAGGTGTGGAAGTCGTCGGCGAAGGCCTGGCCGCCGGGCAGGCTGTACGGGGCGCCGATGCCCTCGGAGCCGGAGTAGCCCGGACCGTGCAGGGTGCCGTGGACGGTGGAGGGTTCGAAGCCCACGTTCTCCATCACGTCGATCTCGCCGCAGTTCGGCCAGCCGACCTGGCCGATGTCGTCACCGAGCATCCAGAAGGCCGGCCACATGCCCTGCCCGCGCGGCACCTTCATCCGCGCCTCGACGTGCCCGTAGGTCTGGCTGAACTTTCCGGAGGTGTTGAGCCGCGCCGAGGTGTACTCGCATGTCCCGTACCAGCACTGGTAGTTGTTCGGGTTCTCGCGGCGCGCGGTGATGACCAGATGGCCCTGGCCGTCGAGGGCCGCGTTGCTGTTCCCGGCGGTGTAGTACTGCCGTTCGTGGTTGCTGACGTTGTCGCCGGTCTCGATCTGCCATTTGCCGCCGTCCACGGCGGAGCCCGCGGGGCCGTCGAAGTCGTCGGTGAAGCCCGCCGCGTCGGCCGCGGCGCGCGGAGCGGGGGCGGAGGTTCCGGCCGCCGGTCCGGAGAGGGCCGGGACGAGGGCGAGAGCGGAGAGCGTACAGAGCGCGGACGTGAGCAGCCGCCGCGTGCGATGCGGAAGTGTCATGAGGGTCCTTCCCGTGCGAAATGGAGCGGCCATGTGCTGGTCATACGTATGACGGGCCGCATGTGCGGGGGAGCGGGGAGAAGCCGTGGCCATGCCGGTGATTCGAGAAGTGAAGCAACACCGTGCCGAGAAGTCGGCACGGACCGCAGTTCTTGCACACGTACGGGGGACAGCGGGGGCCGGGTGGGATCAGTCGGCCGGTGCCGGGGAAAGGGGATGCCCGCACCGCAGATTCCACCGGCCGGACCGGCCGGTGAGCCCGGTCACGGTGAGCGGGGCGACGTCCAGCCGCCAGAAGGACTCCGGCGGCAGGGCGAGCGCCGAGACGACCGCCGCCCGCACCACCGAGGGCTCGACGACGGCCAGCACCCGCCGCTCCTCGCGACCTTCCCGGCCCTCCGCGCCTTCCCGGACCTCCGAGGCTTTGCCGCCTTCCCGGACCTCCGAGGCGTTGCCGCCTTCCCGGTCCTCGCCGGAACCGAGCGAATCCAGCCAGCGCCCGGCCCGTGAGCACAGCTCCAGCAGGGACTCGCCGCCGTGCGGGGCCGCCGAGGGATCGGTCAGCCAGGCCGAGACCGCGGCGGGCTCGGCCGCGCTCACCTCGTCCAGCCGCCTGCCGCTCCAGCGGCCCATGTCCCAGCCGCGTACGGCCGGTTCGGACACCGTGCGCAGCCCCAGCGCCCCGGCGGTCCCGGCGCACCGCCCGGACGGCCCGTGCAGTCGCAGCCCGGCGTCCGGAACGCCGGGCGCGGCGGCCCGGGCCCGGCGGACCCCGGCGGCGTCCAGCGGCACGTCCCCGTCGAAACGCGCCTCGCGCAGTGCGGCGTTCAGCGCCGGTGAGATCAACATCACGCGCACCGTCATGATCCGGTCAACTCCTGGTCCCTGTGGCCCTCCGCGCCCGTCCGGGCGGGGCACCCACCATGCCATCCGGACCGTCCGGACGCCGTCGGGGCCATGGCGGCCGGTCCCCCCGAGCGGTATGGTCGCCGCGGACATGACGTGGGTGCACCTGGAAGTCCGGTGGGAATCCGGCACGGTCGCGCCACTGTGAACCCGTACGTACCTGTGCGGGAAGTCAGACCCAGTACCCACGTCTCAGGCACCACGATCGGGACGCGTGTTCCCTCAGGAGGTTCTGCCATGGCGCAGACTGCTGCCCCCGCCACCGCCGCACCGGCGATCACTCCCATCTCACTGAAGGCCATCGCCCCCTGGGCGGTCTTCTTCGGCATCCTCATGCTCGTCCTGCTCTACTTCGTCGGCGCCGAGCAGGGCGCCACCGCCGTCATCTCCGGCGAAGGCGTTCACGAGTGGGTCCACGACGGCCGCCACCTCCTCGGTTTCCCCTGCCACTGACCCACCGCGCGATCACAGGGGAACCTCCATGAACTCCATATCCGTCAGAGCCCTGCTCGTCCGCGGCATGCTGGCCGGCCTCGCCGCGGGCGTGCTCGCCCTGCTCGTCGCCTACTTCCTCGGTGAGTCGCGCGTCGACGCGGCCATCGCCCTCGAAGAGGCGCACAGCCACTCCCACGGCGACGGCGAGGAACTCGTCAGCCGTACCGTGCAGTCCACCGCCGGGCTCGCCACCGGGGTGCTCGTCTTCGGTGTGGCGATCGGCGGCATCGCCGCTCTCGTCTTCTGCTACGCCCTCGGCCGGATCGGCCGGTTCGGTCCGCGGGCCACGGCCGCCCTGGTCGCGGGCGCGGCCCTGCTGGCGGTGTACGTCGTACCGTTCCTGAAGTACCCGGCCAACCCGCCGGCCGTCGGCAACCCCGACACCATCGGCAAGCGCACCGCCCTGTTCTTCCTGATGGTCGCGCTCAGCGTGCTGCTGGCCGTCGCCGCGGTGATCCTCGGCAAACGGCTGGCCCCCCGCCTGGGCAACTGGAACGCCACGGTGGCGGCGTCGGGTGCCTACATCGCGGTGATCGCTCTCGCGTACGTGTTCCTGCCCTCGTACAACGAGGTCGGCAAGGACTTCCCGGCCGCCCTGCTGTGGGAGTTCCGGCTCAGCACCCTCGCGGTGCAGGCCACGCTCTGGGCGGCCTTCGGGCTGGTCTTCGGGTACCTCACGGAACGGCTGCTGGTACCGGGAGCGGCCGCCACGACCGGGAGCGGTGCGGCGAGCCGCGCCGCCACCACCGGCTGACCGGGACCTCGCGTACCGGCAGGCCGCCGTACGAAACCCCCGCCGGGGCACCCGGCGGGGGTTTCGGCCGTACCGGACACCCCGTTCAGTCGTCGAAGTCCCCGGCGAACGCCGCCGCCATCCGCAGATGACCGGCCGCCTCCGCGCTCCGGCCCTGGCGCTCCAGGGTGCGCCCGAGCATCAGCCGCGCGTAGTGCTCCACCGGGTCGCGCTCCAGCACCGCCCGCAGCTCGGTCTCGGCCCTGCCGAGCCGCGCCGAGTGGTAGTAGGTGCGGGCCAGCAGCAGCCGCGGCGACACCAGCTCAGGGCTCTCCTCGACCAGACCCTCCAGAATCCGGGCCGCCGCCAGGTACTCCTTCGCCTCGAAGAACATCTGGGCGCGGTCCCAGCGGTCGGCGGCCGTGCCGAACTCGAAGTACGCGTCGCTCACTTGATCTCCTCCGCCGCGGACCGCCGCCGGAACACCTCCGGCCCGGTCCTGCCACCGACCTGGCTGCCGCCCGGTCCTTACGCATGCTGCAACCCCATGCATTGATTTAATATTCCACTAAATTCTCGGCGTGGGTACCGGCACCCCGGCGTCACGCGGGAATAGGTTGAGCGACATGAGCAATCTCGATCGCCAGGCCGTGCCCGCCGTCTGCGGCGGACGCGGGTTCGTCGTCGCCGAGCCCGTACGCGAACTCCTCACCCCGCGCCATGTACGGCTGGGCGAGTCCACCGAGGTCCGCAGGCTGCTGCCCAACCTCGGCCGCCGGATGGTGGGCGCCTGGGCCTTCGTCGATCACTACGGCCCCGACGACATCGCGGACGAACCCGGGATGCAGGTGCCGCCCCACCCGCACATGGGACTCCAGACGGTCAGCTGGCTGCACGAGGGGGAGGTGCTGCACCGGGACAGCCTCGGCAGTCTCCGCACGATCCGTGCGCGCGAACTCGGACTGATGACGTCCGGCCGCGCCATCAGCCACTCCGAGGAGAGCCCCCGCGCCCACGCGAGGTTTCTGCACGGCGCCCAGCTCTGGGTGGCGCTGCCCGACGCCCACCGCCGGGTCGAGCCGCACTTCCAGCACCACACCGACCTGCCGACCGTCTCGGCCCCCGGCCTCACCGCCACCCTGATCCTCGGCGAACTCGACGGCACCGCCTCGCCCGGCACCACGTACACCCCGATCGTCGGCGCCGACCTCGCCCTGGCCGCCGGCGCCGAGGCCCGGCTGCCGCTCGAACCGGACTTCGAGTACGCCGTGCTCGCCATGTCCGGCAGCGCCGAGGTCGACGGGGTGCCCGTACTTCCCGGCTCGATGCTCTACCTCGGCTGCGGCCGCACCGAACTCCCGCTCCGCGCGGACAGCGACGCGGGCCTCATGCTCCTGGGCGGCGAGCCGTTCGAGGAGGAGCTCATCATGTGGTGGAACTTCATCGGGCGGAGCCAGGAGGAGATCGCACAGGCCCGTGCGGACTGGGCGACGGGAGACCGGTTCGGCACCGTGCACGGGTACGACGGGCCCCCACTGTCTGCCCCCGAGCTGCCCGCGACCCCCCTGAAAGCACGGGGACGAGTGCGCTGATCTGCGCATTTGCTCTTGGGGACGTAGCGGGCCGACAGGCGGTGGACAGAGAGTGATGTCCGGTGTCGCGCTCGGCGCTGGTGGAGGCCGCGTGTCGGATTCTTGAGCCCGTGGCCATTCAGGATCTGCTCATGTGTGAGCCGTTCGCGTCGGGGGCATCGGCCTGGGCCAACTTCCATACGTGCACGCGCGCTTTGGCCCCGGCCGTGCGGATCGCGGCCAGCGCATGAGAGCCGGCCTCGGCCAGGGTGTCCACCAGCCTGGAGACGGTGGGATCGGAGGCCACTGGTCCGAACTGCGCGGGCCTGGCCCGCAGCACCGCCACGTCCGACAAGCAGTCCCCGCCCGGCGCGACCGCCGGCGGGAGGCCCAGAAGGATCTTGCCCGGCTCGTGCACCGCCCGCGGTTTGCGCCACGACGCCGGCGCCGCCGATACCGCCGTGCGCCAGACCGGTCTCGCGGACGGTCTCCGCGAGCAGCACCCCGCCGGCCTGCGAGACCACCGCGCCGCCGTCGCCCCGGACGCGGGCAGGCGGATGCTACTCGTGCATTTGTTCACCTGGAGAGTGCCGCTTTCCTTGCAGCTGACAGGCCCCTCGCTGAGTCGCGTCGGTGCAGGTCAGAATTACTCTCCGTGTATCTGATCAAGACCTGGACAAGGGCGCGAGGCTAGCCGTTCTTCCGGCCCGGCAGGGGCGCACCCTCCAGGAAGGCGTGATAGGTCTCGACGGCTTCCGGGTCGATTTCGGGGCTGGAGGGGCCGTAGCGGGTGTCGGTGCGGTCCCGCTTCGGCCCGGAAACCCAGAACTCCTCGTTGGTCTGCACGTCGTAGAAGTTCGCATCGAACATCCCCCCTGCCCGGCGCAGCGTCCTCCCGTGAAAGTACCCAGTGCTCCAGGTCTTCGAGAAGTCCACCCACCCGATCCACGAGGGTCCGCGGTCGGTGTTGTAACCAGTCTTCAACTGCACGAACATGAGACGTCGAGGCATACGCTCAGGGTCCTGCACGGACCACACCCGTGACCAGCCATTTTGCGGGTGCCTACGAGACACCGCGCCACTGCCGACAAGGGCTCGGACAGGTGGGTACGGCCTGATGCGCTCGTTCACCTGGAGAGTGCTTCTTTCCTCGCAGCGGGCAGAGCGCCACGGGTTACCCGGCGGAGAGCGATGCCTCGCCGGCATCGGGCTGGCGAGGGGCTTGGCCGTTCGCGGGGCGGTCTGACCTGCAAGATTCACCTGGCCGGGGAGGGCGGTTGCAGTCCGCTGGCCGTGTTGGTCACGCCGGGGCAGTGGGGCGACAGCCCGCAGCTGATCCCAGTGATGGAAGGCATCAAGGTCAAGCGTGCCGGGGGCGGACGTCCGCGTACGCGTCCCGATCACCTGGGCGGAGACAAGGTGTACAGCTCGCGCCGTGACCGCCGCTATCTGCGTCGGCGGCAGGTCGAGCACACCATCCCCGAGCGGCGGGACCAACGGGCCCACCGCCAGTGCCGCGGAAGCACAGGAGGCCGACCGGCCGGCTTCGACCGGCAGATGTACAGGCGCCGCAACGAGGTCGAGCGGACGATCAACTGTCTCAAGCACTCACGCGCTGTGGCCACGCGTTACGACAAGTGCGCTTACGTCTTCCACGGAACGGTCGTCGTGGCTTCGATCCGCCTCTGGCTCAGGTCGTAATCAGCCGATGAGCAGGACATCGGTCCGCTTGCCTGGGACGAGTGCGGTCACCACCACTGGCTGTCATCGCGCTGCCCGGCGGTCTTGACAGAAAAGCAGTCGCCCTGCACTTGGTCTTCCTGCTTACGATCGGGATGTGACCACGCTGTTCCTGACGATCGGCCTGCCCGGCGCCGGCAAGACCACGAGGGCTCGGCAACTCGCCGAGGAGCACGGCGCCCTGCGGCTGACGCCGGATGAATGGATGATTCCGCTGTTTGGCGAGCCGGAGGCGGACGGGAAGCGCGACGTGCTGGAGGGCCGGCTGCTCCGGCTCGGTCTGGAGGCGCTCAGACTCGGAACCGACGTGGTCCTGGACTTCGGATGCTGGTCCCGTGACGAGAGATCCGCGATCCGCTGGTTGGTCGAGTCTGCGGGGGCAGAATGCCGCCTCGTGTACGTGCCGGTGGACCATGAGACCCAATGCGCCCGAATCGCCCATCGCCAGTCGGCTGCCCCGGATCAGACCTTCCCGATGAGCGAAGCGGACCTCGTGCACTGGAGGACGCTGTTCGAGGAGCCCGACGCCGCCGAACTCGGAGGGCATGAGATCGGAGGTCCGGCTCCTGGATGGTCGGGATGGCTGGAGTGGGCTGCCGATCGGTGGCCGTCGCTCACGTGAACCCAACCTTGACGCGGCCCAACGTCGGGAGCGGCAGCCTTGGGCACACTCGGGGATCAGCCCACGAAATCGTGCCAGGCATGCCGAGACGAAAGATCCGCCGGACAGCCCCTGACCAAGCGATTGTCTCACGTGGCAAGCTCCGCGAGCTTCTTGAGTCGCTCGGGGCGGCGGCCATGGTCAGGCTTCGACTCCGGTGGTCGTTGCGGTCCACGCAGGGAACCTTGAGGCTGCGAGTAGTCCGTGGCAGGCTCATGCCGCATGATCGATGAATTCGCGAAGGAAAACCTGCACGCGAGGCTGCGGCGGGACCGCGAGGCGCTGCTATGGAAACTCGACGGCCTGTCCGAATACGACGCCCGCCGACCTCTGACAGTTTCTGGGACCAACCTCCTCGGCCTGGTCAAACACGTGGCCGGCGTCGAGGCCAGATACTTCGGCGAGGTCTTCGACCGGCCGTCCCCGGAGCCGCTGCCCCCGTGGCAGGACCACGATGGCAGCGATCACTGGGCGGCCAAGGACGAGACGCGCGATCAGATCATCGAGTCCTACCGGCGCACGTGGGAACACTCTGACGCGACGATCAACGAGCTTGCCCTCGACGCCTCCGGCCACGTGCCATGGTGGCCGGAGCCTTATTCCAACACGAATCTGTTCGCCGTCCTGGTGCACGTCCTCGGCGAGACCAACCGGCATGCCGGGCACGCCGACATCCTGCGCGAAGGCGTCGACGGCCGGACCGGGATGCGCCCGGAACACGAGGTGCGGATCGATGAGGACGCCCGCATCGCCTACTGCGCGAAGATCGAGCAGGCCGCCAGATCGGCCGCATCAGTCAAAAGGTAGAGGACTGTCCCACGTGACGTGGTGTTCGAGCGGCATGATGCCGGCCGTGAGCGCTGACCTGGCGAAGCGTCTGGTTCCCGATGAGCTCTGGTAGCTGATCGCTCGCCAGCCGCCCGTCGGGGATCACGGCCTCCGACGCCGGACAGCTGTGGGTTGCGCTCGAAGCACGGCCCGGATGTGCCGCGTACGCAAGTACCAGATCAGGGTTTTGCCCGGAGGCGGCCAATCGTCCAATCCCGGAGAGGTGTTCGGCGAACCGCTGGTCGCCCAGGTGCCGATGGTCGACGGCAGCGATCCTGGGAACGCCTCGGCCGTCTTCACGGCACTGGGCGGCAAAGCCCTGTCCGGCGGCACCAAGTAGAGCGTGACAGCGGTGGCGATGGGCGGGATCGCCACCAGCCCGCCGCTCACGCTCATGCGGGCCGGACCGTTCGAGGTCTCCGCCGAGTGGCAGGGCAGGGGAGCGGCCACCGGCTTCCAGCACCTCACCGTCAACCCGCCGACCGGGCCCGCCGACCACGTCCGCCATCTCTTCGGCGCCGACCATCGCCCTGCCCCACGGGCCGCCTTCCCTCATCCCTTGAAGGTTCTCGTCGAGGACCGCAACGGAATGACGACGACGGCGAGGACGAAGGTCACCTTCACCGTCATTGGCGGCAAGGCCACCTTCCAGGGCGCTGGCGGCGGCACGGTGTGCCGCGAGCCCATCGGCTGACCGGCCCTCTCCCCGGGGCGTGAACCCGAGGAGAGGGGACGGTACGGCCCGGGGCACATCACTACTCGGCCGGGATGCCCTCTGAGATGGCTGGTGGAACTCCGGCTTCCGTACCTGCCCCGGTCGCTTCGAACCTGTCGGGTTCCCATTCCAGGACCGGTCGGTGCCGGGCCGCCCCGGTCCCGGTACGGCCCTTATCCCTGGCGGACGAAGGCTTCGAGAGGCGCGCCGCGCAGCGAGACGGAGCGGAAGCCGTCCGGCCCCACCGGCCGGTCACCCAGGACCACGACCCGGTACATCCTGCGGTGGTAGTCCGTGTGGTGGAGGTCCGCGGGCTGGACGTGGGCCACCGCGCGATTGTCCCAGACCGCGATGTCGCCGGGCTCCCATCGGTGCCGCACCGTGTACTCGGGGCGGCTGATGTGGCAGAAGAGGATTTCGAGAAGGCCCCGGCCTTCCCAGGGGAGTAGTTCGGTGATGTGGGAAACCGAGGCCGGCGGAAGGAAGAGCGCTTTTTCTTCGGTCTCCGGATGGACGCGCACCACCGGGTGGAGCGACAACAGGTTATCCGCGATTCTCTTACGGATGATCGCCACATCTTCGTCGTCGGAGAAGAGTAATTGCACTCCGACGTGAAGAGCGTGCTCGGCCCGTAGTCCATCGGCCAGCTGCTGCAGTGGCTTCGACAAACCGTTGTAGGCGGCGACGAGATTGGTCCACTGGGTGTCACCGCCGAATTCTGCTGCCACCTCGCATCTGAGGATCGAAATGGCCGGAGGGTTCACGGAGGCGCCGATGTCGACATGCCACCCGGAGTCGTGTCGGTCGGATTTCTGGTACAACCGCTCTTCGGATCTGATGCCGTGTCGCTCGCCGTTCATGTTCGGATCGACGACAAGGATCTCGGGAAAACCTTCCGGATGGGTGCCGTGTTTCGGCCCCGGAAGGCGGGTGATCTCCCCGAACCGGCGCGCGAAATTCACCTGGCCGGTGTGGTTCAGGCTCTGGCCGCGGAAGAAGATCACTTTGTGACGGAGCAGGGCGGCACGTATCTCCGCCATGGTTTCGGCCGCGTGATCGCCCGTATCCGTCAGGTCCACTCCCCGAACGTCCGCCCCGATCCGTCCCGCGACGGGGCGCACGCCGGTCGACGTCACTGTCGCGGACGGTCTGCGCACCCAGGCGGTCGTGGCCGCCGGCTACGAGGCCGCGCGCCTCGGCCGGGCCGTCGAACCCGCGCGGCTGCTCGAAGGCGGTGCATCGTGAACGGCCCGTCGCGCGTCGTCCGAGCCCCGGACGGCCGACACCTGCCGCCTGCCGGAGCCGCACCGCACACGGTCTGGTTCCTCGACGACTCCGCCGCCGAGGAGACCTGGGCGGTCGGCTGCCCGGATCCGGACGCCGTGGGGCGCGCGGCCCGTGCCTGGGCGGCCACCGCGATCGCCGTGTCCGATGCCGCGCGGGCCGCGGCAAAGGGAGCGCCGATACGTGTGCCCGGCGAGGGCGTGCTGGCCCGACTCGTCAGGCTCGCCCTCGCTGACCAGGCCCAGTCCTCCGGGCGGGAGGCGTCTGCCGTGGTTGTCGAGACGACAGGCACCGCAAGCGGCATCCTCGACGCGCTTGCCGTGGCCCGCCCCGGAGGATGCGTGCTCCTCGGCGTGCGTCCCCTGCACTCCGCCACGGCGCTGCCCACCTACCGGGCCGTCCACCACCCCGGACTTCGTGTGAGGCCCGTGCGTTGGGCCCAACCCGTCGACGGCGTGCCGGAGCCCCTTGTCGTGAGCGCCCTTGCCCAGTTGGCGCGGACGAGCCCGGGGCAGATCACGACCTCGGTCGAGCGGCATTGGTCCGCACGTGCCGACGGCCGAACGGAGTGTTCGTGATCACCAGCTGCCGAATCAGCGCCGACGTGCGCCCCACCCGGACATGGCGATGATGCCCCGTTACCGCTCCTCGGGATGGGCTGCGGCATAGCGGGCGGGGAGGATGTCCTGGGTACGGCCGGTCTCCTGGACGTTGTGGCGGATCCAGTGGCCGGCGGTCGCCCTGGAGAAGAAGAGGGGGCGCAGGGTCCGGTTCATCAGCCGGCCGATGACGGGAGTGGTGACTTCGACGACGGTCTCGGCGTAGAAGCTGACGCCTCCCGGCACCGGAGCGTACTGGTGGGTGATGCGTGGTTTCTTGCCGGGGCCGAGCCCCGCGAGGTGTGCGGCGGGCCCGGTCGGTCGGGCCGTGGAGAAGCGTCCGTGGGAGCCGGTGCGCAGTTCCGCGAAACCGTTCCGTCCGTCCCCGCTGACCGGGTGGGGACGGACGGCGATTACCTTCCTGTCATCGCCTGATCGCCTGGTGGTGCTTCGTCACCTCGGGCGATCTTGCCTGGCGGTGGGCATCCTCGGGGTGCGGAACCGGGGGACGCCGAGCGGCTCCGGGGCCCGGGCCGCCGCCGAGGCGGACGACCGGCTGGACCGTCGTTGCCCGAGCCGGCGGGGCGACGAGGGTCAGGCGGTGGCGAGCAGCATGTCCTCTCCGGTCGACGGGCGGAGGCCGTCGGTGCGATCGGCGAAGTAGCGCCCGGCGTGCGAAGCCCCCGACACGTGTCGGGCGTCCGAGAAACCGGATTCGCGGGCGAGGGCCAGCATCTCCTCCGGGGTGTAGAAGCTGATGAACGGCGTTCCGGACGCTCGCGCGCCTTCCCTGCTCGCCCGCAGGCCGGGGCGGTCGGCCTCGTCGAGCAGATCGGGCGGCAGGAGGAAGGTCATCGCCAGCGTGGAGCCGGGGGCGAGCCCGGCGATCTGGCGCAGGGTGGCCGCGGTGGCGTCCCCGGTGAGGTACATGGTGACACCGGTGGACGCGATGAATGCCGGCCGACCGGGGTCGAAGCCGACGGCGACCAGCTTCTTCAGCCAGTCCTCGCTCGCCTCGAAGTCGACCGGCACCAGCTCCAGCCAGTCCGGGATGCCGTAGCCCAGTTCGACCAAGCGACGGCGCTTCCACGCCTGCGGGCCGGGCTGGTCGACCTCGAAGACCTGCAGGCGGGAGGCGATCTCCGGCCTGCGTTGGGCGAAGGTGTCCAGCCCGGCTCCCAGGATGACGTACTGGGTGACGCCGCGGTCGGCCTGCTCGATGGCCAGGTCCTCGATGAACCGGGCGCGAGCCGCCATGGCCGCCCGGAACCCGCTGGTGAGGTGCGGGTCCATGTCGGGCCGTTGGCGCCAGTCGCCGTCGGGGGCCGCCAGCTCCAGGCCGATCTCGTCCTCGAACACGTGGGGCGGCCGGTCGACCTGGACGTGCATCGCCCGCCAGAGGGCGGTCCGCACCGCGGTGCCGTCCGGCGCTGCGGTCGCTTCGTCTGCCATGGTGTTTCCCTTCTCCGTCGCAGTCAGTTCTCGACCGGAGCCTGGAGGCTCCACAGCCGCCCGTCAGGGTCGCGGACCGTCATCAACCTGGTCCCGAAGTGGGTGTCCTCGAACGGCGTGACCACCTCGACGGACGGATCGGCACGGAACGCCTCCGCGTCCGGCACCTTCAGCACGACCTGCATCTGAGGCTCCCGGTCCTCGGGGACCTCCGCGATGAAGACATAGGGACCGTCGCCGTTGCGGAGCTGGCCGGAGCTGTGGCCCGTCTCGAACTCCAGGTCGTAACCCAGCGCCTGGAAGAAACGTGCCGCCTTGCCCCAGTTGTGGGTCTCCAGGAACAGGGCCTCGATTCCCTCGGTCGCCATGTCAGGCCTCCTTCTCGGTCGATTGGCTCTCTTGTGCACGGGTGTCGTCGAGGTAGGCGCGCAGCGCATCGGCAGTCAGTGCCGACAGCGACATGCCCGACTCGATGGCGCGGTACTTCACCTGCTTGATCAGCCCGATCGGCAGGTACACGTTGAATTGCTTGACTTCCTCATCGCCCACGAGACGAGGCTAACTCGTTGCTAGCATGCTAGCAAGTTAGCCCGACCGGGGCCGGGGACGATCCCGAGGTGCCGCGGCTGGTGCTCCGCGTCAACCCGGTGCTTGTCACCGCGCCGGCACCTGAGGAGCAGGTGCCC